>NZ_JAMXSG010000169.1:0-12452 GCF_024124365.1 Pseudonocardia sp. McavD-2-B | reverse complement strand
GGCGGGGGTGACAGGGCCCCGGCCGCGGCGCCGGCCGGGAGCACCGCCCGGGCCTTGTTCAGGCACTCCATGTCCTCCGCGGCCGGGTCGGAGTCGGCGACGATCCCACCGCCCGCCTGCACGTACGCGGTCCCGTTGCGGATCATCGCGGTGCGGATGGCGATCGCGGTGTCGGCGTTGCCCGCGAAGTCGAGGTAGCCGACGATGCCGCCGTACTGACCGCGCCGGGTCGGCTCCAGCCGGTCGATGACCTGCATGGCCCGCACCTTCGGCGCCCCGGACAGGGTGCCGGCCGGGAAGCAGGCGACGACGGCGTCGAACGCGGTGCGGTCGCCGCGCAGCAGCCCGGTCACCGTCGACACCAGGTGCATGACGTGGCTGTAGCGCTCGATCTCGAAGAAGTTCCGCACGGTCACCGTGCCGGGCTCGCACACCCGGCCGAGGTCGTTGCGACCGAGGTCGACGAGCATCAGGTGTTCGGCGCGCTCCTTCTCGTCGCCGCGCAGCTCCTTCTCCAGGAGCTGGTCCTCCTCGTCGGTCGCGCCGCGCCAGCGGGTGCCCGCGATGGGGTGCGTGGTGGCACGCCCGTCGAGCACGCTGACCAGCGCCTCCGGGCTGGACCCGACGATGGAGAACGGCGGCCCGCCCGCCGCGTCGTCGAGACGCAGCAGGTACATGTACGGACTCGGGTTCGTGGTGCGCAGGATCCGGTAGACCTCGAGCGGGTCGGCGTCGCACTCCATCTCGAAGCGCTGCGAGAGCACGATCTGGAACGCCTCGCCGGCGCGGATCTGCTCCTTGGCGTCCTCGATCGCGGCGTGGTGCTGCTCGGGGGTGCGCCGGCGGAGGAACTCCGGGCGGGTCGGGGTGTACACCGCGACCGAGCTGGGCGCGGGCACGGCGAGCTCGCCGGTCATCCGGTCCAGCCGGGCGACGGCGTCGTCGTAGGCCTGGTCGACGCGCTCGTCGGTGGCGTCCCAGTTGATCGCGTTCGCGATCAGGGTGACGGTGCCCTCGTGGTGGTCCAGCGCGGCCAGGTCGGTGGCCAGCAGCATGACCAGCTCGGGCAGCGCCAGGTCGTCGACGGCGGGGTCGTCCGGGTCCGCGATGCGCTCGACGCGGCGGACGATGTCGTAGCCGAGGTAGCCGACCATGCCGCCGGTCAGCGGCGGGAGCCCGGGCAGCGGCTCGGAGTGCAGCTCGGTGACCACGGTGCGCAGCGCGTCGAGCGGGTCGCCGGTGGTGGGCAGGCCGTCGGGCACCTCCCCGGTCCAGACCAGCTCGCCGTCGACGGCGGTGAGCGCGGCGGCGCTGCGAGCCCCGACGAACGACCACCGCGACCAGGACCGGCCGTTCTCGGCGGACTCCAGCAGGAACGTGCCCGCGGTCCCGCCCGCGAGCTTGCGGTAGACCCCGACCGGGGTCTCGTCGTCGGCCAGCAGCCGCCGGGTCACCGGGATGACCCGGTGCGCGCGCGCCAGCTCCCGGAACTCCTCACGGGTGGGGCTCACCGCGCCCAGGGCGGCGGCCGCGGGAGCCGCGGGGGCGGGGGCCCCGGTCGTCGTCGCGCCACCGGATGCGTTCTGGGTCCGCTGGGTCATGCGACTCATTGTCCCCGAGCAGTGACGGCCGCCCTCGCGCGGGTGAGGATGGGGCGCATGACCGATCCGAGCGCCACCGCACCCCCGGACCCGGGGGCCTCGCCACGGCGTCGTGGCCGCCGGTCCGGCGGCGCGGACACCCGCGCCGGGCTGCTCGCGGCCGCCCGCGCCGAGTTCGCCGACCGCGGCTTCGACGGCGCCACGGTCCGCCGGATCGCCGAACGGGCCGGGGTGGACCCGGCCATGGTGAACCACTGGTTCGGCGGCAAGGAGAAGCTGTTCCTCGCCGCGCTGGACCTGCCGGTCGACCCCGGACGGGTCCGGCGGATGGTGCTGGACGGCCCCGCCGACCGGGTCGGCGAGCGGATCGTGCGGGGGTTCCTGACGGTCTGGGACACCGGCGGCGGCGCCCCGATGGCGGCGGTGCTGCGCAGCGTCGCGGGTCACGACATCGCGGCCCGGATGCTGCGTGAGTTCGTCGGCGGCGCGATCCTGCGCCCGGTCACCCGGGCGCACTCCCCCGACCGGCCCGACGAGCGGGGCGCGCTCGTCGGCTCCCAGCTGATCGGGCTCGGCATGATGCGCTACGTGGTGCGGCTGGAGCCGCTGGCCTCGGCGCCGCGCGAGGACGTCGTCGCCGCGGTCGGGCCGACCGTGCAGCGCTACCTGACCGGGAACCTGGGGTCGACGAACCCCGAGGAGTAGGCGGCGACGACGGCCTGGGTCCGGCCCCGCGACCCGGTCTTGGCCAGCACCGCGGCGACGTCGGTCGTCACCGTGCCCACGTCGAGCGCCAACTCCCCGGCGATCTCGGCGTCGGACAGCCCGCGCGCCATCAGCCGCAGCACGCCGCCCTCGCGCGCGGTCAGCCCGGCGGCGGCGAGCCGGTCGCCGTCGTCGGTGGCGAACCCGGCCACGAGCTCGCGCACCGCCGCCGGGAACAGCAGCGACTCCCCCGCGGCGACCGTGTGCACGGCCCGGACCACGTCGCGCGGCGGGGTCCGCTTCAGCAGGAAGCCACCGGCCCCGGCGCGCAGCGCGTCCAGGACGTGCCGGTCGTGGCCGAAGGTGGTGAGCACCAGCACCCGGGGCGGTCCGGGACGGCGCAGCAGCGCCCGGGCCGCGGTGCCGCCGTCGACGGCGGGCATGCGGACGTCCATCACCACGACGTCCGGCGCCAGCCGGCCGGCCAGGCCCGGCACCTCGGCGCCGTCGGCGGTCTCGCCGAGGACGGTGATGCCGGGGTCGGCATCGAGCACCGCGCGCAGACCGGTACGGATCGGCGCATCGTCGTCGACCAGCAGGACGCCGATACTCGCGTCACCCGTCATCGCTCCCCCCGGGGCCCGTCCCCGCCCTACCGCGCCCGTCGGTGTGTCCCCGTCCCGCCACGCCGACGTGCCGGCGACGGGACCGCCCCACAGCCACGGCGACGATCGTCGCAGATCGAGACGGTCCCGGGACCCGCCGCGGAAGCGCGGCGGGCGGGAGCGACCGACGTCTCGTACACAATCGACGCCGCCGGCGCGGCGAAAGCGGCACCAATCCCCTTGATAAGGATCTTCCGCCCTCCTACTTTGTACACAATCACGAAGGGGTGGGTGATGACGGCGAACCACGGAGCACCCGCGGTCGACCGCGTGCACACCGCTCTGCGGGCCGAGATCCTCGACGGTGTGCGCCCCGCGGGGTCCCGGTTGCGGGAGGAGGAGATCGCCGAGGCCCACGGCACCAGTCGCACCCCCACCCGGGAGGCGATCCGTCGCCTCGCCGCCGACGGTCTGGCCGAGCTGACCCCACGACGCGGCGCCGTCGTACTGGCGTGGGACGACGACGACCTCGACGAGCTGTTCGACCTGCGCGTGCTGCTCGAGGGCCACGCGGCGGCCCGCGCGGCAGTCTCCGGGCGGGCCGACCTCGCGCGGATGCGGGATCTGTGCGCGGCGATGGAGGCCGTCGAGGACCCGCCCGATCACGCCGAGATCACCCGTCTCAATCTGGCGCTCCACCACGAGATCCACCGGGCAGGCGGGCGGCGCGCCCTGCGTGAGCTGGTCGGACGAGTGGTCGAGGCCCCGCTGGTACGGACGACCTTCCGCCGCTACACCGCCGAGCGGCTGGCCCGCAGTTTCGCCCAGCATCGCGAGCTCGTGGCAGCCCTCGCCGCCCGCGACCCCGAGTGGGCCCGCGCCGTCATGACCGCGCACCTCCGCGCGGCCCGCGAGGTCGTCCGCGACCGCGCAGGCCCTCCCGACCGGACCGCGGCCGCCGACCGGCGGCCGTGACCACCGACTCTCCGCCGACGACGACGAGGAGCACCGTGGACCAGCACCACCCCACCGCCGACAGTGCCGAGACCACACCACCCGATCCCGTCATCGTCC
Organism: Pseudonocardia sp. McavD-2-B; assembly: GCF_024124365.1. Classification (NCBI taxonomy): domain Bacteria; kingdom Bacillati; phylum Actinomycetota; class Actinomycetes; order Pseudonocardiales; family Pseudonocardiaceae; genus Pseudonocardia; species Pseudonocardia sp. McavD-2-B. The sequence continues at coordinate 8,467 of NZ_JAMXSG010000169.1, read as the reverse complement.
CCGGCGGCCGCGAACCGGTGCGCCGACCGTGGCTGTTCGCCGTGCTGCTGGTGATCGTGCTGGCCGGTACCCCGCTCTGGTACCCGACCGGGACGATCCGGCCCGTCGTTCTCGGGGTGCCGCTCTGGTTCGCGATCTCCGTGGCGAGCACGTTCGCCTTCGCGGCGTTCGTCTCCTGGATCTGCTTGCGGCAGTGGAACCTGGTCGAACCGGCCGAAGAGGCGGCCCTGCGGAGCGGGGAGGCCGACCGGTGACCGAGCTCGTCTTCGCCGGCCCGAGCGGGGTGGCCATCCTCTGCGCCTACGCCGTCGTGATGCTGCTGATCGGGTGGTACGCGGGCCGCGGCGGATCCACCGGCACAGCACGCGGCTACTTCACCGCGGGTGGCGGCCTCGGCATGGTGACGCTGTTCTTCACCCTCTACGCGACCCAGTACAGCGGGAACTCCGTCGTCGGGTACCCGCCCCAGGCGTACCGGTCGGGCTTCCTGTGGTGGCAGTCGGTCCCTTTCATGATCGCCGTCATCGCGGTGTACCTGCTGTTCGCACCCCGTCTGTACGTCGTGGCGAAGCAGAGGGGTTTCGTCACGCCGACCGACTTCGTGCGGGACCGGTTCGGCTCGACGAAGCTGTCACTGCTCACCGTGGCCCTGATGCTGTGGGGACTCGGCAACTACGTGCTGGAGCAGCTGGTCGCCATGGGCCACGGCATCGCCGGGCTGACCGGCGAGACGATCCCCTACGAGGTCGGCGTGATCGGCTTCATCGTCATCATGCTGGTCTACTCGTGGACCGGTGGGATGCGTGCCGTGGCCATGACCGACGTCCTCCAGGGCATCGCCATGCTGGTCGGGATCGGCGCCCTCCTGACCGGGGTGGTGACGCTGACCGGCGGGCTCGGCACCCTCACCACGTACCTGACCGAGACCTCACCGGAGCTGGTCGGCGTCCCGGGCACCACGGACGCCGTCAACTGGCTCGCGATGATCGTGATGATCGGTTTCGGGGCTGCGGTCTACCCGCACGCGATCCAGCGGGTGTACTCCGCCCGCAGCGAGCGGACGCTGAAGCGGTCCCTGGCGCTGATGGCCTGGATGCCGCTGGCCACGACCGGGGTCGTGTTCGTCGTCGGCATCGCCGGCCTGCAGCTGTTCCCCGGCCTGGACACCGGTGCGTCCGAACAGCTCGTCGGTCTGATCGCCAACGAGGTCGCGGCCCAGAACACGGTCTTCTACCTGCTGATGATCCTCCTGTTCGGCGGTGTCGTGTGCGCCATCGTCTCGACGGCGGACTCCGCGGTGCTGGCGTTCTCCTCGATCGTGGCGGGCGACCTCTACGGCCGCCACGTCGCACCCGGGGCCACCGACCGACGCAAGGTACTGGTCGGCAAGCTCGTCGGTGTCGCGATGGTGTTCGGCCTGCTCGCCATCGCCTGGAACCCGCCCGGCACGCTGTTCAGCATCTTCGTGCTGAAGTTCGAACTCATCGTCCAGCTCGCCCCGGTCTTCATCCTCGGGTTGTACTGGAGGCGGATGGCGCCCGGCCCCACGTTCTGGGGGATGCTCGCCGGGGCCGTCGTCGCGGGTGGCGCCACGCTGCTCGACCTCGGGCCGTTCGGGGGCGTCCCCGCCGGGCTGGTCGGGCTCGCCGCCAACGTCGTCATCTGCGTCGTCGGATCGATGGCGGTCACCCGCACCCCGCGCACCCAGCGGATGGGCGCCGTCATCTGACCGACGGTGCCGCGGCCGGCGGACGATCCGGGCACCGTCGGTCGGGTGCCGCGGGACCGGTGGCCGCCGTCCGGGCCCGGCCGCACACTGGACCCATGGTCGATCTCTCCGCCCGGCTCCCCGACGCCGTCACCGACCGGCTCGCGGCCCTGCGGTCGCGGGTCGGGTCGGCGGTGTTCAGCCGGGTCGCCGGGGACGAGGGCTCCGGCCGGCGCGCCCGCATCCTCGGCGCCGAGGGACCGCGCTGGTTCGCCGAGGACGCCGCCATCCGGACGGTGCACGGCGACGCGTCGATGTTCGTCGGCGGGCTGCGGGCGCTGCTGTTGCAGTCCCTGCACCCGCTGGCCATGGCCGGGGTCGCCGGGCACTCCGGGTTCCGCGGCGACCCGTGGGGACGACTGCAGCGCACCTCGTACTTCCTGGCCGCGACGACGTTCGGGCCGGCCGAGGAGGCCGAGCGGGTGATCGCGCGGATCAAGCGGGCCCACGTCCACGTCCGCGGGACCGCGCCGGACGGGCGCCCGTACTCGGCGTCGGACCCGCACCTGCTGCGCTGGGTGCACGTCGCAGAGATCGACAGCTTCCTCTCCGCGCACGACCGCTACGGCAGCACCCCGCTCGACGCCGCGGGCCGCGACGCCTACGTGGCCGACACCGCACGCGTCGCCCGCGAGCTGGGCGTGCCGGACCCGCCCGAGTCCACCGCGGAGCTGCGGGCACAGCTCGACGGCTACCGGCCCGAGCTGGCCGGGACCCCCGCGGCCCGCGACGCCGCGCGGTTCCTGTTGTGGGAGCCGCCGCTGCCGCTCTCCGCGCGGGTGCCCTACTCGGTGCTGGCCGCCGCGTCGGTGGGACTGATGCCGCGCTGGACGCGGCTGCCGCTGCGGCTGCCGTGGCTGCCCGTCGCCGAGGCCACCGTGGTGCGGGCCGGGGGGCACGCGATCACCGCCGGGATCCGGTGGGTCACCTCGGCACCCGCCCAGCCGCCACCGATGCCGCCGGTGCACCCGTGAGCGGTCAGACCCCGCCCCCGCCTCCGAGCCGGGTCACGAGGTAGGTCCGTTCCTGCTCCTCGCGGCGTGCCTCGGCCTCGGCGAGCGACTCCGGGATCGGGTCCGTGTCGTGCTCGGCGACCCACTGCTCCGGACGGATCGGCTCGGGCATGGTCCGCCAGCGGGCACGCGGGTCGTCGCCGTCCTGCGCGTTCTCTTCGGGATCCATCTCCCGAGGGTGCCCGATCCGCCCCGTCGTCGCACCGGGGGACTCACACCCGGGCGCCGTCCCCGGCGAGCAGGACGTCGGTGCTTATGCGCCGTCCCCGGCGAGCAGGACGTCGGTGTCGAAGCAGGTCCGGGTCCCGGTGTGGCAGGCCGGGCCCTCCTGGTCGACGACCACGAGCACGGCGTCGCCGTCGCAGTCCAGCCGCACCTCGTGCACGTGCTGCACGTGCCCGGAGGTGCCGCCCTTGACCCAGTACTCCTGACGCGAGCGCGACCAGTACGTGCCCCGGCCGGTGGTCAGCGTACGGTGCAGCGCCTCGTCGTCCATCCAGCCGACCATCAGCACCTCACCGGCGCGGGACTGGACGACGGCGCAGACCAGGCCGTCGGCGTCGCGCTTGAGCCGGGCCGCGACCGCCGGGTCCAGCGCGGACTCGGCCGCGGAGACGCGCACGCTCTGTGCGGTCATCGGATCTCGACCCCCTCGCCCCGCAGCGCGTCCTTGACCTCGCCGATCCGGAGCTGTCCGAAGTGGAACACGCTGGCGGCGAGCACCGCGTCCGCCCCGGCGCGCACGGCCGGGCCGAAGTGCTCGACCGCGCCGGCACCGCCGGAGGCGATCACCGGGACGTCGACGACCTTCCGGACCGCGGTCAGCATCTCCAGGTCGAACCCGGCGCGGGTGCCGTCGGCGTCCATCGAGTTGAGCAGGATCTCCCCGACGCCGAGCTCCTGGCCGCGCCGGGCCCACTCGACGGCGTCGATCCCGGCGGAACGGCGCCCGCCGTGCGTGGTGACCTCCCAGCCCGACGGTTGCGGCTCCCCGCCCTCGGGGACGCGACGTGCGTCGACCGACAACACGATGCACTGGCTGCCGAAGCGCCGCGACATCTCGTGCAGCAACGTGGGCCGGGCGATCGCGGCGGTGTTCACCGAGACCTTGTCCGCGCCCGCGCGGAGCATCCGGTCGACGTCGTCGGGGGTGCGGATGCCGCCGCCGACGGTCAGCGGGATGAACACCTGCTCGGCGGTGCGGCGTACCACGTCGATCATGGTGCCGCGCTCCGACGACGACGCGGTGACGTCGAGGAAGGTCAGCTCGTCGGCGCCCTCGGCGTCGTAGACCCGCGCCATCTCGACCGGGTCGCCCGCGTCGCGGAGCTCCTTGAAGTTGACGCCCTTCACCACGCGCCCGCCGTCGACGTCCAGGCAGGGGATGACGCGGACCGCGACGCCCATCAGGCGCTCACCGCCCGCACGGCCGCCAGGGCCTCGGGCAGGGTGAACCGGCCGGCGTAGAGCGCCTTGCCGATGATCGAGCCCTCAATGTTCACGCCGGTCGCGGCGACCTCGGCGAGCCGGGTCAGGTCGGACACCTCCGAGATCCCCCCCGACGCGATGACCGGCGCGGTCGTGGCCTGCGCGACCTCGGTGAGCAGCTCGACGTTCGGGCCCTGCAGGGTGCCGTCCTTGGAGACGTCGGTGACGATGTAGCGGGTGGCGCCGTCGGCGTCGAGGCGGGCGAGGACCTCCCAGAGGTCGCCGCCGTCGGAGGTCCAGCCGCGCCCCGCGACCCGGCGCCTGCCGTCGATCATCTTGACGTCGAGGCCGATCGCGATCTTCTCGCCGTGCTCGGCGAGGACCCTGCGGCACCACTCGGGCTGCTCCAGCGCCGCGGTGCCGAGGTTGAGCCGGGCCGCGCCGGTGGACAGCGCGCGCTCCAGGGACTCGTCGTCGCGGATGCCGCCGGACAGCTCGACCCTCAGGTCGAGCTTCCCGACCACCTCGGCCAGCAGCTCGGCGTTCGAGCCGCGGCCGAACGCCGCGTCGAGATCGACCAGATGGACCCACTCGGCGCCGCCGGACTGCCAGTTCAGGGCCGCCTCCAGGGCCGAGCCGTAGCCGGTCTCGGTGCCGGCCTCGCCCTGCACCAGCCGAACGGCCTGCCCGTCGACGACGTCCACCGCGGGAAGCAACGTGAAGCTCACCGCGCCAGGGTATCCGCGCCGCTCGTAGCCTCCGGGGGTGGCCGAGGGGGACAGCATCTTCCGGCTCGCGGCGCGGCTGGACGCGGCCACCGCGGGCGCGGTGATCGCACGCTCCGACGTGCGCCACCCCCGCTTCGCCGGCGCCGACCTCGCCGGGGAGGAGATCACCGGCTGGGCGCCGCGCGGCAAGCACCTGCTGGCCCGCACCGCGGGCGGCTGGACCGTGCACTCGCACCTGCGGATGTCCGGGCGGTGGTCGGTGCTGCGGCCCGGGAGGCGGCTCCCCCGCGCCGTCGCGGCCGACCTGCGGATCGCGCTGCACCTCGTCGACGGCCGCACCGTGGCCGGGATCGGGCTGCCGGTGCTGGCCGTACTCCCGACCCGCGACGAGCACACCGTCGTCGGGCACCTGGGCCCGGACCTGCTCGGCGGCACCTTCGACGGCGACGCGGCCCTCGCCCGGCTGCGCGCCGACCCCGGCCGGGCGGTGCTGGCGGCGCTGCTGGACCAGCGCGTCGTCGCCGGGCTGGGGAACATGTGGGCCCAGGAGCTGCTGTTCCTGGAGCGGATCTCCCCGTGGCGGGAGTGTTCCGCGGTCTCCGACCCCGGCACCCTCCTCGGGCGCGGCCGCGCGCTGCTGCGCGACGCGGTCGTCCGCAACCCCGCGCAGAACACCACCGGCCGGGTCCGGCCGCCGCACTTCGTCTACGGCCGTTACCGGCGGCCCTGTCTGCGCTGCGGGACCGCGGTGGCGTTCGCGCCGCCGGAGCGCACCCCGCACGGTCGCGAGACCTGGTGGTGCCCGCGCTGCCAGCGGTGAGCGCGCGGCCGTCGCCGGTTCGCCCTACCGTCGGATCATGGAACTCTCCGGGGCGCGGACGCTGGTGGTCGGGGCGACGGGTGTGCTGGGCGGCGCGCTCACCGAGGCGCTGCGCGACCAGGGCGCGACGCTCGCGCTGGCGGGCCGCACCGATCCCTCCGGGACCGGCGGCGAGCCCACGTTCACCGTCGACGCACTCGACCTGGAGCGCTGCGCCGCCGTCGTCGACGAGGCGGCGGACGCCCTGGGCGGGCTGGACCTGGTGCTCGTCGCGATCGGGGTGGCCGGGTTCGGGGAGGAGTCGGAGAACGACGTCGTCACCGAGCACCTGCTGACGGTCAACACACAGGCGCCGATGGCGATCGGCCGGGCCGCGCTCGCGCACCTCACCGACTCCGGTGGCACGCTCGCGATGATCTCGGCGATCCTGGCCGACGTTCCGACGCCGGGGATGGCGGCCTACTCGGCGTCCAAGGCGGCGCTGTCGGCGTGGCTGACCGCGACCCGCGGTGGCGTGCGCAAGCAGGGCGTGCGGGTGCTCGACGTACGGCCGCCGCACATCGAGACCGGGCTCGCCGACCGCGCCGTCGCCGGGACGGTGCCGTCCGGCATCAGAGCGGGTTCCGACGTCGCGACGCTCGTCGGACAGGTGCTCGAGGCGCTGCGCTCGGACAGGCGGACGGTGACCTTCGACCTGCGCTCCGGGGAGTACGCGCTGGGCTGAGGCGCGTTCCGCGGAACGGCCACGGTCGTCGTGCGCGGCCGTCACACTCGCCGCCGTGCCTTCCCTCCGTTCCCGCAAGCGGGCCCGTGACTCCGACCGGACCGCGACCTGCGACCGGCTCGACGTCGCCTTCGCCGAGGGCCAGATCGACGGCATCGAGCACCGGACCCGGGTCGCCGCCGCGCTGCGGGCGGCGCACATCGGTGACCTCACCGCGCTCACCGCTGACCTGCAGCTTCCCGGCGTCGCGCGAGTACGGCGAGGGCCGCCACCGGCCCGGAGCGTGGCGGCCTCCCCCACACGGCCGGACCGGGACGCGCCGGGCTACTGGCCGGTGCGGATCGGGGTGGCCGTCGCGCTGGTCGCGGCGATGGCCGTCGCGCACGCCGTCGTCTCCCGTCCGGTGCACCGGCCACCGGTGCCGCTTCCCACGGCGGCCGCGCCCGTGCCCGTCACCGCCCCGGTCGTCGTCGAGCCGGTCGACCTGCGGACCGACCGGGGACTGACCGAGCTGGTCGCGGCCGTCCGCCGCGTCTCGGGTGGCACCGTCGTCGACTCGCTGTCGGTACGCGGCCCCGACGACGGCGGGGTTCAGATCGCCGAGCCGGGGAACTCGCGCGCGGACCGGACCTACACCTGGACGCCGGGGGCCGGGCTCACGAGGCTCGACGTCGTGTCCGCGATCGCCCGTGACCCCGATCAGCGCACCGTCGACCTGGGCGACCTCGACACGACCGCCCTCGCGGGGCTGCTCGCCGACGCACCTCGCGCGACCGGTGTGCCCGGCGCCCGCTCCGTGCGGCTGATGGTGTTCGACCCCGGCTCGGGCCCGGCCGTCGAGATCACCTGCACGGACGGCTCGGCACGGCGCGGCACGGTGACCGCGCGACCCGACGGCAGTGGGGTCGCGGTGTTCGCCGCGTCCTGACCGGGCGACCCGTTCAGCCCGTGACCGACCGCAGCCAGTTCTCCAGGACCGCGGCGCCGGCGTCACCGGACTTCTCCGGGTGGAACTGGGTCGCCGACAGCGGCCCGTTCTCCACCGCGGCGACGACGTCCTCGCCGTGGTGGGTCCAGGTGACCTTCGGCGGGGCGATCGCGTGCGAGGGCTCCAGGGTCCAGCGCCGGACGCCGAACGAGTGCACGAAGTAGAAGCGGGTGTCGGCGTCCATCCCCGCGAACAGGGTGGACTCCTCCGGCATGCGGACGGTGTTCCAGCCCATGTGCGGCAGCACGTCGGCCTGGATCCGCTCGACCGTGCCGGGCCACTCGCCGCAGCCCTCGGTGTCCTCGTCGAACTCGACGCCACGCTCGAACATGACCTGCATGCCGACGCAGATCCCGAGGACCGGGCGGCCGCCGGCGAGCCGACGCCCGATGATCTGCGGGCCACGGACGGCGTGCAGGCCCTGCATGCACGCCGCGAAGGCGCCCACCCCGGGGACGACGAGACCGTCGGCCTCGGTCGCCGCGTCGAAGTCGGACGTCACGGTGACGTCCGCGCCGACGCGTTCGAGGGCGCGCTCGGCGGAGCGCAGGTTCCCGGAGCCGTAGTCGAGGACGACGATGCGTGCCACGCGACCAGCGTAGTCGCCGCCTCGCGCGGCCTCCCGCGGCCCGGGGGCGGCGCCGTGATCATCAGTACCTGTGCGCTGCTCCGCCGGACCGGCGACGGCGCTCAGGTACTGATGATGACGATCGGACCGTGCGCGCCGCGGTCACCGCACCGGCGAGGACGGCGACGAGCAGGCACGTTCCGGCGGCCAGGGCGGTCACGCCGGCGTCGGGCACCGGGGCCACCGCGGTGCCGGTGGCCGTTGACAGCCCTGAGGCGAGGGCGGTCAGGGGCGGCACGGCCACCGCCAGGCCGAGCACGATCCCGAGCGTCGCGGCCGTACCGGTCTCGACGGCGACGGTCGCGACGATCCGGGCCCGGGTCGCCCCGGCCGCGACGAGGACGGCCAGGTCGGCCCGCCGGGCCCCGGT
>NZ_JAMXSG010000168.1:0-12460 GCF_024124365.1 Pseudonocardia sp. McavD-2-B | reverse complement strand
GGCCGACCCGGCCGGGGCCTCGCCGCCCCCGTGGCGCCGGGTGCCCGACACCCATGACGACCGCGACGGCGGCTCGGTCGCGGACTCGCTGCTGAGCGAGGCCCCGACCGCGTTCATGACCGCCCCCGGCGCAGGTGCGTCCGGCGCGACGACCGCCGTCCGCGACCCGGAGCAGCGCGAGAACGGCACGGCCCCGGCGGACACGCCGCGCGCGTCGGTCCGCAACCGGCCCCCGCGCCAGGCGCTGCTGCAGCTCAAGCGGCTCGACCCGTGGTCGGTGCTGAAGATGGCCCTGGCGCTGGCCGTCGTGCTGTGGCTGGTGTGGATGGTCGCCGCGGGCGTCCTCTACGGCGTGCTCGGCGGGATGGGCGTCTGGGACCGGCTCAACGGCACCTACGCCGACCTGGTCACCTCGCAGCAGGAGACCGGGGGCTCGCTGATCAGCGTCGGCCGGGTCTTCGGGCTCGCCGCCGTCGTCGGCGCGGTGAACAGCCTGCTGTTCGCGGTGGCCATCACCGTGGTCGCGTTCGTCTACAACGTGGCCGCCGACCTGGTCGGCGGCATCGAGGTCACGCTCTCCGAGCGGGACTGACCGGAGCGTCGTCACGCACCCCGCACGGGGTCGGGCGGAGGGGGACCCCCTCGTAACCCGCTCGACCCCGTGCGGTAGTGTTTCCCCTGTTGCACGGGCCTATAGCTCAGTTGGTTAGAGCGCATCGCTGATAACGATGAGGTCGCTGGTTCAAATCCAGCTAGGCCCACACCTTCCCCCTCCGACAGTCACTCGCGAGGAGACCTGCGATGAAGAAGCTGTTCGTGCTGGCCGTCGCCGCCGGCGCTGCGTACTTCGGCTGGTCCCGCTTCCGCGGCGTCGGCTCCGACGACCTGTGGCACGAGGCCACCACCCGCTGACCCCGCCTCCCGGGGTACCGTGATCGGGACCCACCAGGGGACATAGCTCAATTGGCAGAGCACCGCCTTTGCAAGGCGGGGGTTAGGGGTTCGATTCCCCTTGTCTCCACCAGCTGACACGCACTTCTCCGCACATTCCGTCGGTGCCGGTGGTCGGGCGACCCGCCGGACGGCTCGTGTCACCACTGTGACGGAGCCTCGGCGGTGTTCCGGCGGGCGATCACCCACCACCTTCCGTTCTCCCGGGTGCCCTGCTGTTCCACGTGGAACACGACGCTCCGCGGGCCGCCCCCGTGCCGGTGGCTGCGGGCCGTGGTGCGGATGGGCGACCGACTCCGCGAGCCGACCCGCCCCACCCGTCACCCGGGATGGCGGTACTTCACCGGCCCGCCGCCGGGGCCAGACCCGTCGCGCTCACCGGGCGTCGCGGTGCAGGACGACCGTGTCCTCGGTCGCTGCGGCGTCCGTGGTGTCGAACGAGACCCGGGTGAGCTCCTGCGAGACGCGCCAGATGCGCTCGGCGTCGTCGGTGCTGCGCAGGGGCCGGTAGAGGCCCAGCTCGGTGGGCGCACCACCCAGACCCCCGAACCCGTCGGGCCCGTAGAACCGCCCACCGTGTGCGTCCGGGGAGGTCGCGGCGTACAGCGCGGGCAGCCCGGCGCTCTGCGCGGTCCCGACGAGGATGCCGCGGGCCGAGAGCGTGCCGATCACCCGTCGTCCCCGCGCGGGCTGCTCGCGACCGACCTCGGCACGCGCGGCGAGCAGGCTGGTCGGGGCGATCCCGGGGTGGGACACGTTGCTGGTGATGCCCCAGCGCCCGGCGCGGCTGCGGCGGTCGAGCTCGAGGGCGAACAGCCCGAACGCGATCTTCGACCGGGCGTAGGCGGCCATACCGTTGCCGTAGCCGACCTGCGCCTGGAGGTCGTCCCAGACGATCCGGCCGCGGCGCGCGGCGACGCTGAGCTGGGAGGTCACCCGTGCCCGGCCGGCGCGCAGCAGCGGGAGCAGGTGCGCGACGAGGGCCACGTGACCGAGGTGGTTGGTGCCGAACTGCAGCTCGAAGCCGTCGACGGTCGTCGCCCGCCGGGGCGGGGTCATGACGCCGGCGTTGTTGACCAGGATGTGGATCGGGCGGCCCTCGCCCCGCAGCATGACGCCGAGCGCGGCGACGGAGCCCAGCGACGACAGGTCGAGCTCGCGCAGGGACACGGTCGCGCCGGGGGCGCGGGTGCGGATCGCGTCGGCCGCCGCCTCGCCCTTGCGCCGGTTGCGGACGGGCAGCACGATCTCGGCTCCTGCGGCGGCGAGCCGGGTGGCGATACCGAGCCCGATGCCGTCGCTGGCGCCGGTGACGACGGCGAGCCGGCCGGTGAGGTCGCCGATGGTGATGTCGCGGGTGCGGGACATGATGTCTCCCTGGTGGGTGCGGTGTTCGAGGCCGGGCGGTCGTCAGGCGGCGGTGGCGACGCGGGGGCCGGTCGCCCGGCGGGCGGCGACGAGGGTGCCCGCGGCGAGTGCGGCGAAGGCCGGTACGGCGGCGACGCCGAGCGCGGCCAGGACGGCGGGCCGGTCCGCGAGGTAGGCCACGGCGCGCAGGGTGAGGTTGAGCGCGTGGAGCACGACGCCGGCCAGCGTGCTGACGGTGTAGACGCGGATCAGCCGGGGGTGCCCACGCCAGTCCTCGGGGCCGCCGACCAGCCGGTTGAACAGGGTCCCGGTCACCGGGCGGCGGACGAGGACCGAGCCGAGGAACAGCACGCCGAGTGCGGCCGGGATCAGGGTGGGGAGCAGGAAGAACGCCCGGGCCTCGCCGGAGAACGCGGCGACGGCGGCGCACACGCCGGCCACCGCCAGACCGACGACGGCGGCCCGCAGCGACTCCCGGCGGGCCAGGCGCACCCCGAACGTCACCGGCGCGGCGACGGCGAGCGCGATGAACGCCCAGGTCAGCCCGCCCGCCGCGTCGGCCGCCACGAAGGCGACGGCGGGCGCGGCGGCGAGGAGGATCCCCACGGCGCCGCCGGAGCGGTCCAGGCTGGTCCGCATCGCCGCGGAGAGCGTGGCGGCACCCTCGGCCCGGGTCGGCTCGCCGGTGCGGTGCTCCTCCGGGCGGCCCGGCGGCACGGTGGAGGTCGGGTCGAGCGGGAAGAGATCGTTCGGCACGGTGGGCTCCTCGGGTCGGTGGCGGTGTGCCGACCACGTTCACCCTTCCGTCTGCCCGCAACCACGGCCTCCCGATCCGCCCCTGGACCGTGCGGCCCCGACCGGGTGGGGCGGATCGACGGTCCGTGGCTCCGCGCCGTGTGTCCCGGTAGGAACGGACGGAGGCGACCGAGAGGCGGTACGGATGATCGACCGGGTGGGCCTGGCCCAGTTCCTGCGGCGGCGCCGTGAGGTACTGCAACCGGAGGACGTGGGGCTGCCGCGGGGGCCGCGCCGTCGTACCAGCGGGCTGCGCCGCGAGGAGGCCGCGGCGCTGTGCCACATGTCGACCGACTACTACGCGCGCCTGGAACGGGAGCGTGGCCCGCGGCCGTCGGAGCAGATGATCGCCGCGATCGCCCAGGGGCTGCACCTCTCGCTCGACGAGCGCGACCACCTGTTCCGCCTCGCCGGGCAGCATCCGCCCGCCCGGGGCGCGACCAGCGAGCACATCGGTCCCGGCCTGCTGCGCATCCTCGACCGTCTCGTCGACACGCCTGCCGAGATCGTCACCGAGCTCGGGGAGACGCTGCGCCAGACCTCACTGGGGGTGGCGTTGACCGGCGACACCACCGGGTTCACCGGCCCGTCGCGGAGCATCGGCTACCGCTGGTTCACCGACCCCGGCGCCCGTCTGCTCTACCCGCAGGAGGACCACGCGTTCCTGTCGCGGCGCTACGTCTCCGGCCTGCGGGCGGTCGCGGCCCGGCGTGGGCCGGGATCCCGCGCGGCCCACCTCGCCGACCTCCTGTACCCGGAGAACGAGGAGTTCCGCGCGCTGTGGGACTCCCACGAGGTCGGCGTCCGGACCGACGACGTCAAACGCCTCCTCCACCCCGAGGTCGGCGCACTGGAGCTGCACTGCCAGACGCTGCTCGACCCCGATCAGTCCCACCTGCTGCTGGTCTACACCGCCGTCCCGGGCAGCGAGACCCACGAGAAGCTGCAGCTGCTCTCGGTCATCGGGGCACCGTCCGCCGCCTGGTACCGGCACGGCGAGCCGGCAGGCCCGCGGCCGGACGAGACCTGACCCGAGAAGGAGGGCCGGTCAGCGCGGACCGGCGCCGACCCCGCGGACCAGGCCGGACAGCAGCACCTTCGACAGCCCCTTCGCGAGCAGCGTCTCGCCCGCCGGCAGCCGCTTGTCGGCCTCGACCGCGTAGGTGATCTCGGTGCCGGTGCCGACCGGACGCAGCGTGACCTCGCCGCGGTAGTTCTTCAGCGGCACACCGGCCAGCGCGCGGTACCCGAGGCGTCGCCCCGGCTCGAACGCGGTGACCTCCTCGACGATCGGACCGGGCGAGCCGATGCCGACCTTGCGGACGGTGCCGACACCGTTGGGCTCCGGCGTCCCGGCCCGCGTCACGGCCACCTTCAGGCCCGGCGCCCACGCCGACATGCCCTCGTGGTCGGACAGCACCGACCACACCGTCTCGGGTGTCGCGGACACGGTGCGGACGGACGTCGCTCTGATCATGTGCGGACCTTACTGACGGGTAGAAGAGAAATCGAGCGGACATGTCGAGAACGCGCGTCCGGTTCCGTCCCCGGGGTGAACGCGGCCAGGATGGGCCGCGACGAGCACCGAGGAGACCCACCATGGCCAAGTACCTGCTGCTCAAGCACTACCGCGGCGCCCCGGCCCCGAAGAACGACGTCCCGATGGACCGCTGGGCTCCCGAGGAGGTCACCGCGCACATCCGCTTCATGCAGGACTTCGCCGAGTCCCTGAAGGAGACCGGCGAGTTCGTCGACGCCCAGGCGCTGGCGCCGGAGGGCACCTTCGTCCGCTACGACGGCGAGGGCCGCCCGCCGGTCACCGACGGTCCGTTCGCGGAGACCAAGGACCTCGTCGCCGGCTGGATGATCATCGACGTCGACAGCTACGAGCGGGCCGTCGAGCTGACCGGTGGGCTGTCGGCGGCCCCCGGCGCCGGTGGGGAGCCGGTCCACGAGTGGATCGAGCTGCGCCCGTTCCTCGAGGCCCCGCCGACCGTCACCGAGTGAGCAGCGAGGTGGCCGGCGCCGACGCCGCGCTGCTGCGTGGCCTCGTCCCGGAGGTACTGGGGATCCTCGGCCGTCGCGGTGCGGGCTTCGCGGCGGCCGAGGACGCCGTGCAGGACGCGCTCGTCGAGGCCCTGCGGACCTGGCCCGCGGACCCGCCGCGGGACCCGAAGGGCTGGCTCGTGACGGTGGCCTGGCGCCGCTTCCTCGACGCCACCCGGTCGGAGACCGCGCGTCGTGGCCGGGAGGAACGGGCCGAGGCCGAGCCGGCGCCCGGCCCGGCGCCGGACCACGACGACGCGCTCGAGCTGTACTTCCTGTGCGCGCACCCGTCGCTGTCGTCGTCGTCGGCGGTCGCGCTCACCCTGCGCGCGGTCGGCGGGCTCACCACCCGGCAGATCGCCGCGGCCTACCTGGTGCCCGAGGCGACGATGGCGCAGCGGATCAGCCGTGCCAAGCGCACCGTCGCGGGGGAGCGGTTCGACCGCCCCGGCGACGTCGCGACCGTCCTGCGGGTGCTCTACCTGGTGTTCAACGAGGGCTACTCCGGCGACGTCGACCTCGCCGCCGAGGCGATCCGGCTGACCCGGCGCCTCGCGGCGTCGGTCGACCATCCCGAGGTCGCGGGCCTGCTCGCGCTGATGCTGCTGCACCACGCCCGCCGCGCCGCCCGCACCGGACCGGCCGGCGAGCTGGTGCCGCTGGCCGAGCAGGACCGCGGCCGCTGGGACACCGCGCTGATCACCGAGGGGGTGGCGCTGCTGCAGGCCGCGCTGGCTCGCGACCGGCTGGGGGAGTTCCAGGCCCAGGCGGCCGTCGCCGCCCTGCACGCCGACGCGCCGGCCGCCGGGGAGACCGACTGGCCCCAGATCGTTGAGTGGTACGACGAGCTGATCCGGCTCACCGGCAGCCCGGTCGCCCGGCTGAACCGGGCCGTCGCCGTCGGGGAGGCCGACGGGCCACGGGCCGGGCTGGCGGCTCTCGCCGATCTCGACCCGGCGCTGCCCCGCTGGACCGCGGTCAGCGCCCACCTGCACGAACGAGCGGGGGAGCGGGCCACGGCCGCGCGTCTCTACGTCGAGGCCGCGGCACTGGCGTCCTCCGCGGCCGAACGGGACCACCTGACCCGGTGTGCCGCCCGTCTCCACATCGGATCAGCGGGCTGAACCGCATCGTCACAATTGACGATCACCCGGCCTCCGCGGCACACCGACAGGACGCCGGCGCGCAGCGGTGCGAGGATCACGCGAATGAGCCTGGTGTCGGATCCCGTTGCGGTCGCGGCACCGTCGCCGCTGGAGTCGCCGGCACGGCTGGCCGCCGTCGAGGCCACCCAGCTGCTGGACACCGGGCCGGACGAGGCGTTCAACCGCCTGACCCGGCTGGTCTCGGTGGTCCTCGGCACCCCGGCGGTCATGCTGACCGTCGTCGATGCGGTCCGGACCTTCCTTAAAGGCACGCCCGAGCCCGCGCAGATCGTCGGACCGGACGGCGTCTGGTCGGCGCCCGTCGAGGACAGCGGGTGCAAGGTCGTCGTCGAGTCGGGCGGGGAGATCTGCGCCGGCGACGTGCAGGCCGACCCACGGCTGCGCGACCTCTCGCTGATGACCGACTTCGGTGCGGCCGCCTGGCTCGGCGTGCCGGTGCGCGACCCCGCGGGCCAGGTCGTGGGCAACCTCTGCGCGATGGACGTGGTCGTCCGTGAGTGGACCCCGCTGCACCGCGAGACGATCCGCACCCTGGCCGACGCCGTCGAGGGCGAGATCGCTCTGCGTCTGGCCCTGCGCGAGACCGAGCGGCAGGCGTTCGCCGCCGCCCGCGACGCCGCCGAGATCGAGACGCTGGCCCGGACGCTGCAGGAGTCGCTGCTGCCGGCGCAGCCCCCGCGGCTGCCCGGGGTCGACATCGCGGCCCGCTTCCTGCCCGGCGGCTCCGGAGTGGAGGTCATGGGCGACTTCTACGACGCCGTCCCCACCCCGGACGGCGTCGCCGTGGTGATCGGCGACGTCCAAGGCAAGGGTGCCGGCGCCGCCCGGACGACCGCGCTGGCCCGCTCGGCCACCCGCACCGCCGCGCACGTCGACAACGACCCGGCCGCCGTGCTCCGCACCGTCAACGACGTCCTGCACGTCTGGTTCGACGGCCGCATCAGCTTCGTCACCGCCGCGCTCGCGTCGCTGCGCCGCGGCCCCTCCGACACCTGGCACGCCGACCTCGCCTCGGCCGGTCACCCGCCCGTCCTCGTGCGACGGGCCGACGGCACCGCGGAGTTCCACGGCGGCGGCGGGCTGGTCCTCGGCATCGGCACCGCCCCGATGGTGGCCGACGAGGTCGTCACCCTCGCTGCGGGCGACAGCCTGGTGCTCTACACCGACGGCATCACCGAGGCGCACGTGCGCGGGCACTGGGAGCAGCTGGGGGAGGAGGGCGCCCGGCGCACGCTGGCCTCGCTCGACCCGGGCGCCGACGCCGACACGATCGCGCGCGCCCTCACCGACGCCGCCCTCGCGCACTGCGACGGTCGCCTCAGCGACGACGCCGGGGTGGTCGTCGTGCAGGTCGAGGAGCCCGGCACCGGCGACGTCGACCGGGTCGTCACCGAGCACGTCCCGCACGCCGGGGTCGGCCGGGAGACGCGGCGTTCCGCGGAACGCGTCCTCGTCGGCTGGGACCTCGCCCCCGGCACCCTCGCCGATGCGATGCTGGTCATCGAGGAGCTCGTCGCGAACGTCGTCGACCACGCCCGTACCGCGTTCCGCCTGACCCTGGTCCGGGGCCGGGACGCCCTGCGGATCGAGGTCGACGACGAGGGTGCGGGCAGCCCGCTGCTCCAGCCGCTCGACCTGCGGGCGGCGCGTGGGCGCGGCCTGCAGCTCGTCGAGGCCGTCACGCAGGCCTGGGGCTGTGACACCCGGGGCCGCGGCAAGCGGGTGTGGGCCGAGCTCGCCGCGCGCTGACCCCCTAGGACGCGTCCTCGCGCCAGGTCAGGTCGACCTCCAGCTGCCGGTGACCGTCGGAGGCGGTACCGGTCGCGGACCGGCGGACCTCCGCGCGACCGTCGCGCAGGGCACGGGCGGCGTCCTCCAGGTGCGCGGCGAGGTCGTGCGCCGCGGTCGTCGCGTCGGGCCAGGACCATGCGGCGTCGGATGCTGTCATGCGCCCAGTGTGCGACACCCGCTCACACCCGGGTGAGGACCAACCAGGTCAGATCGGCTGCCTAGCCGACGATGTCGCCGGTGGCGATGCCCGGGTTGCCCGAGCGTGCCGCGTCGATGCCGATCGCGAGCTCGGGCAGGCTCGTGCCGACCGAGACGACCGTCAGCCCGATGACCATCGGGGACAGGCCCAGCCGGGTGGCGAGCCTGCTGCCGGACCGGACGAGCAGCTCGGCGCCGACGAGCAGCAGTACGAGACCGCCGACCCCCGAGGAGGACCGCCTCCACCGCCGCTACCGCATCCCGCCGGACACCACGGACCCAGCCTCGCCCACCGGGCGCCGCGTGTCGATCTGAGACAGGTCGGCCCGGCGACGTCCCGGGTCGGCCACGCTGGGCCGGTGGAGGACGAGCACGACGTCGTGGTCGTCGGTGCCGGGGTCGCGGGTCTGTACGCGCTGCACCTGTTGCGCCGGCGCGGTCTGCGCGTGACCTGTGTCGACGCCGCGCCCGAGCCCGGCGGGGTGTGGCACCACCAGCGTTTCCCGGGTGCCCGCATCGACACCGAGGGCGCGGCCTACCAGTACCTGTTCTCCGACGAGCTGTACCGCGACTGGGGCTGGAGCGAGCGCTTCCCGGCCGGCTACGAGGTGCTGCGCTGGCTGCGGTTCGTCGCCGACCGGCTCGACCTGCACCGCGACCTGCGACTGTCCACACCGGTCACCGCCGCCCGCTGGGACGGCGGTCGCTGGCGGGTCCGCGCCGGCGACGACGAGCTGTCTGCGCGGTTCGTGGTCCGCTGCACGGGGTCGTTCACCGCACCCCGCACCGACGCCGTCCCCGGCCGGTCGGACTTCACCGGGCCGGTCGTCCACACCGGAGCGTGGCCGGCCAGGGGACCCGAGCTCGACGGGCTGCGGGTCGGCGTCGTGGGCTGCGGGCCGAGCGCGGTCCAGCTGGTCCCGGCCCTGGCCGGGCGGGTCGGCCGGCTCACCGTCCTGGCCCGGACCCCGCGTTTCGTGCTGCCTGCGGCCAACCCGATGTTCGGCTGGCCGGAGCGCGCGGCCTACCGCGACCGGTTGCCCGCGATGCGCGAGGCGGTCCGGTCCACACCGTCCGGCACCGGACACCCGTCTGTCCACAGAGGACTCCACAGTCTGGGGACGGTCCACGACGAGGACCCGCTGGCGCTGCACCCGGCCCGGCTCGCCGGGCTCGCGTCCGACCCGGCACTGCGGGCCGCGGCGGCCGCCGTCGTCCGGGACCGGATGCGGGCGCGGCTGGGCGACGACCACCTCGCGGCGGCGCTGGTCCCGGAGGGCGACGACTACGGTCTGCGCCCCGTCGCGACCGACCAGGGCTGGCTGGAGAGCTTCCACCGCGACGACGTCGAGGTGCTCCCCGTCGCCCGGAACCCGCTCACGCGGATCCGGCCGGAGGGGATCGGGCTGGCCGACGGGACCGTCGTCGGGCTGGACGCGATCGTGCTGGCCACCGGGTTCGACACGGGCGCGACCCGGGCCGGGATCGACGTCGTCGGCCGCGACGGGCGGCTGCTCGGCACCGGGCCGGGCCTGTTCGGGATGGCGCACCCCGGCTTCCCGAACCTGTTCGCGCCGCTGGCGCCGACCCTCGGGTACGGCAACGACGCGGCCTGTCTGCAGGGGCAGGTCGAGTGGGTCGACCGGGCGATCGGCGCCCTCGACGCCGACGGCCTGTCGACGATCGAGGCGCTGTCGTGCGCGGCGGAGCCGGTCGCGCCCTACGCGGTGCCCGGCGGGGTCGCGGGCGTACTACGCGCCTGCGACGACGAGGCCGCCGCGGGCTACCCGTCGTTCGAGCGGCGCTGACCGTCCAGGCGGACGTCCGGGTCCGGTACGCCGAACAGCATGTTCCGCGACGAGGCCGGTTCCTCGGGGATCCGGTCGACGACGTCGAACAGGTCCATCGCGCCGGTCACCTGGAGTGCGCGTCGGGCGGGACGGCTCGACCCGCAGTACACCCGGAGTCGTTTGCCCTCGGCGCCCAGCATGTCGCGCGACTGGAGCAGTGAGTTCAGCCCCGCCGTCCCCAGGAAGTCCACGCCGGTCAGGTCGAGGATGAGTTCGGGACCCGCCTCGGACCAGATGCCCATCTCGACCCACAGGTCGGGGGAGGTGTCGTCGTCGATGGAGCCGATCGCGTGCAGCACGGTGGCGCCCGCCGGGTGGCTGGACTGCTCGAAGCGCAGCGTCGGCCCGGGAGCGGCGGCCTGCGCGACATCCGGCACGGAGCGGTCGTCGTCCGCCATGGTCGGGAACCCCCTTCGGCCACCGGGATCTCCGGTACGTCCGAGCAGCATTGCAGCGGGTGGCCGTCACCGCATGTGCTGATCGGCGGCGCCCCGGGCGCGTAGCCTTCGCACCCGACCGCCGACCACCCGCGGGGGCGATCCTCCCGCCGGGACCCGAAGGACCACCGTGAGCGCTACGACCCTCTCCGCCGCCGCGATCGCCGGGATGATCGACCACGCGATCCTCAAACCCGAGCTGACCCGCACCGAGGTCGACGCCCAGCTCGACCTCGCCGCCCGCTACCGCATCTTCAGCGTGTGCGTACGCCCGTCCGACGTCGCGCACGCTGCCGCCCGGCTCGCGGGGACCGGCGTCGCCGTCGGCACCGTGATCGGTTTCCCGCACGGCACGACCAGCACCGCGGCCAAGGTCGCCGAGGCGCGGCAGGCGATCGCCGACGGTGCCGCCGAGCTGGACATGGTGCTGAACGTCGGCCGGCTGCGGAGCGGCCTGACCGACGACGTCGAGGCCGACATCGCCGCCGTCGTCGGGGCCGCCGACGGCCGCGTCGTGAAGGTGATCCTGGAGACCGCGCTGCTGTCCGACGACGAGGTGGTCGCCGGCTGCCGGGTCGCCGAGTCGGCGGGCGCGGCGTTCGTGAAGACCTCCACCGGCTTCGCCGGCGGCGGTGCCACGCCCGAGCACCTCGCGCTCATGCGCGCCACCGTCGGACCGCAGGTGCAGGTCAAGGCCTCCGGCGGGGTCCGGGACCTCGACACCGTGCTGGCCTTCCACGCCGCGGGCGTCACCCGCTTCGGCACCAGCGGTACGGCCACGATTCTCGACGACGCCGCGGCCCGCGACGCCGGAGCCGACGCCGCGGCCCGGGTGGACGACGCGTCGTACTGAGGGGGCTACCGAGCGGTACACCGGGCCGCCGGATCTGCGAAGCTGACCCGAGCACGTTCCCGTGAGCCCCGGAGGAGACCGATGGCGAAGCAGCCCCTCCCGAGCTCCTGGTCGCCCGCGGGCGTCACCGGGACCCTGATCGGCGCCGCCCTCGGCACGGTCGGCGCGGCCGTGGAGATCGGCCGCCGGCTGCCCGGCTGGCTGGCCGAGGCCCCGCGCGCGGTCGAGGCGATGCCGTCGGTCGCGGCCGACGTCGCCGCGCTGCCGCGGCGCATCGCCGGTGTCGACGCCGCCCTGACCGGCCTCGCCCCGGTGCTCGACGACGTGCTCGGCCGGGTCGTGACGCTGTGGGACGACCCGGTGACCGTCGACCGGATCGACCGTCTGACCGCGGCCGTGGTCGAGCTGGCCGGGGCCGCCGGACCACTGCGCGAGCTGGCCGGTGCCCGCGACGACCTGCACCAGCTCGCCGGGTTGCGCGAGGACCTGCACCACCTGGCCGGCGTGCGCGACGACTTGCACGAGCTGGCCGGGGTCCGGGAGGACCTGCACGAGCTGGCTGCGGTGCGCGGGGACCTGCACGAGCTGGCTGCGGTGCGCGGGGACCTGCACGAGCTGGCTGCGGTGCGCGGGGACCTGCACGAGCTGGCGGGGATGCGGGAGGACCTGCGGGAGCTGGCCGCGGTGCGGGGCGACCTGCACGAGCTCGCCGCCGCGGTCGGGCCGCTGCGGGAGCTGAGCGGGGCGGTGGCGTCGCTGCAGGACCTGGCGGGGGCCGTCCAGGCGCTGCGGGAGCTGGCCGCGGCCGTCGGTCCGTTGTCGGAACTCGCCGGCGCTGTCGAGGCGCTGCGGGAGCTCGCCACCGCCGTCGTTCCGCTGACCGAGCTGGGCACGGCGCTCGAGCCGCTGCGCGAGCTGGGCACGGCCGTCGAGCCGCTGCGCGAGCTCAGCACCGCCGTGGGGCCGTTGTCGGAGCTGGCCGGCGCCGTGGAGTCGCTGCGGGAG
>NZ_JAMXSG010000167.1:0-12539 GCF_024124365.1 Pseudonocardia sp. McavD-2-B | reverse complement strand
ACCGGGGGGCGGGGGCATCGGGGGACGGGGGCCCACGCCCGGTCGGGGTGCCGGCGGGGGCATCGGGGGACGGGACCGCGGAGGACCGGGGGGCGGGGGCGGGGGCGGCGGCGGGGTGCGCCGGGGGTCACGCTCGTCGTTCACCGGGCGGCTCCGTGGGATGCGGTGGACCGGATCCGCAGCGGCCCGGGCCGGGGGTGCCCGGGGCGGAGGGGATCCGGCAGCGGACCGGCGCGGTGCGCGCGGTCCGGGTGGTCGTGCTCGTCGGGCAGGGTGCCATCGGACTCAGCCACCCGCACTCCGCCGGCCGCGGCGGGGGCGGCCGGTGCCGAGGACGAACGAGCGGACCAGGTGGTTCCAACGGCACTCGGTGCACACCTCGACGACGTGCACGGAGAAGTCGGCGACCTGTGCCGCGAGCTGCTCGAGGTCCGCCGCGGAGCGGGCCGAGCCGGAGACGTGGCGCAGGCTCTCGCCGAACACCCACGAGACCTGGGCGAGCTCCTCGTGGCGGCAGACCGGACAGGCCCGACCGGCGGACGTCCCGTGGAAGCGCGCGGCGCGGAGCAGGTAGGCACCCGCATCGCACACCTCCTCACGTCCGACCCGGCCGGCCCGGACGTCGGCCAGCAGAGCACGGCGCTGCAGGGCGTAGTCCACCACCTGTCGCGGGCTGAGCACCCGACCAGGGTACGCGGGACGGACCCGCGGACCCATCGCCGTCCCGCACGGGCCCCTGCGGACACGACCGTTCCGTCCCTGGTCGGGGTACTCGTCCGGTCCGCGACCACCTGTGACGACGATCATGGAGGGGACGGATCGATGTATCGGACCGATAGGATGACCGGTCGGCGGTCCGCACGGAGGAGGTCGCGATGCTGGACTTCGCGGTCCTCGGCCTGCTCCAGGACGGTCCGCTGCACGGGTACGAGCTGCGCAAGCAGCTCGGCCGCAGGCTCGGCGGCTTCCGCGCGTTCTCCTACGGCTCGTTGTACCCGGCCCTGCGCCGGCTGCTCCGGGCCGGGTCGATCGCCGAGACCACCGACGAGGCGGGTGATCAGTACGGACGCGCTCCGGGACGGCTGCGACGGGGCAGGCGGGTCTACCGCATCACCCCGGCGGGCCAGGACCGGTTCGCGGCCATGCTCGCCGAGGCCGGCCCCCAGGCGTGGGAGGACGGAAGCTTCGACGTGCACCTGGCGTTCTTCGCGCGGACACCGGCGGAGACCAGGATCCGGATCCTGGAGGGCCGCAGACGGGCCGTCGAGGAACGCCGGGACGGTCTGCGCACCGCGCTCGGCAGGCCCTGCGAGGGGGTCGACCGCTACACCCGCGAGCTGCACCGGCTCGGGCTGGAGTGCTCCGAGCGCGAGGTGTGCTGGCTGAACGAGCTGATCGCGACCGAACGGGCCGAGCAGGGTGCCGCGGACGGCCGCGACGAGAGGACCTTCCCCGGCGGCGGGCCATCCCGGCCCGCGACCGGCGGGGTACGACAGGACGAGACAACAGGAGGAGCCTGACATGAGCCAGGTTCGGGTGGCGGTCGTCGGCGTAGGCAACTGCGCGGCGTCGCTGGTCCAGGGGGTTCACTACTACGCGGACGCCGATCCGTCGACCCAGGTCCCCGGCCTGATGCACGTCGACTTCGGCGGGTACCACGTCCGGGACGTGACCTTCGTGGCCGCGTTCGACGTCGACGCGAAGAAGGTCGGTCAGGATCTCGCCGACGCGATCTCGGCCAGCGAGAACAACACGGTCAAGATCGCGGACGTGCCGCCGCTCGGGGTGACCGTGCAGCGCGGGCCGACCCTCGACGGTCTCGGCCGCTTCTACCGGGAGACCATCACCGAGGCCGACGGCGAGCCCGTCGACGTCGTACAGGCGCTGCGCGACACCGGGGCCGACGTGCTGGTGTCCTACCTGCCGGTGGGCAGCGAGGACGCCGACCGGTTCTACGCGCAGGCCGCGCTGGATGCGGGCGTCGCGTTCGTCAACGCGCTGCCGGTGTTCATCGCCTCGGACCCGGAGTGGGCGGAGAAGTTCCGCGCCGCCGGCGTCCCGATCGTCGGCGACGACATCAAGTCCCAGGTCGGCGCGACCATCACCCACCGGGTGCTGGCGAAGCTGTTCGAGGACCGCGGCGTGCAGCTGGACCGCACGATGCAGCTCAACGTGGGCGGGAACATGGACTTCCTGAACATGAAGGAGCTCGAGCGGCTGGAGTCCAAGAAGGTCTCCAAGACCCAGGCCGTCACCTCGCAGGTGGACCGGGACATGGGCAAGGGCAACGTGCACATCGGCCCGTCGGACTACGTGTCCTGGCTGGACGACCGCAAGTGGGCCTACGTCCGGCTCGAGGGCCGCGCGTTCGGTGACGTCCCGCTGAACCTGGAGTACAAGCTCGAGGTCTGGGACTCCCCGAACTCCGCGGGCATCATCATCGACGCGGTGCGGGCGGCCAAGATCGCGAAGGACCGCGGCATCGGCGGACCGATCCTGTCGGCGTCGAGCTACTTCATGAAGTCGCCGCCGGAGCAGTACCGCGACTCCGAGGCCCGCGACAAGGTCGAGGCGTTCATCCGGGGCGAGATCGACAGCTGATCCGTTTCTCGGTACAACGGCCCGGGGACGACCGTGCAGGTCATCCCCGGGCCGTTGCCGTACCGAAGACGTTCCGGAAGACGACATTACCGATCCGGAATGTTCTCGTTATTCGTCGTGAGCGCAGTCATGCAATGAATGTGCCCTGCGTCATTTATTTGCGCGATATCTGTTCGTAATGTGCGGTCCGGCCTTGCGCGACCACCGCCCATCCGGGGTGAGGGGTGCAGGGTCACCGCCGGGCGACGACGCGGGCGGGTCGTGAGTGCCGTCGGTGTCCCCACCGGAACTCCCCCTTCGTACCGGCGCCCACGGGTCCCGCCCCGACCGCTCCTCCGGTGGTGCAACATCCCGAGGACCCCACCGTGCCCCAGCGTCATTCCGCTCCGGCGCTCCGCGTCGCCGTCGTGGCCACCACCGCCGCCGCGGCCGCTGTTCTGTCCGTGCTCCCCGCCGCCACCGCGGCCCCCACGGACGCCACCGCATCCGCGGCACCCGCCGCGGAGACCGTGACCCGTGACGTCGCCCCGGCCGCGAACGTCCTGCCGGCGCTCGGCGCGAACCCGGCCGCGATGTCGGTCTCGTCCGCCGCGCAGGCCGCGGCCCCGGCCGCACAGGCCGCCGCCGCGCGCAGCGGTGCGATGGCCACCGCGATGGCCCAGCTCGGCAAGCCCTACCGCTGGGGTGCCACCGGTCCGAGCGCCTTCGACTGCTCCGGCCTGGTCAGCTACGCGTTCGACAAGGCGGGCAAGGACCTGCCCCGCACCAGCCGGGCCCAGGCCCAGGTGGGCACCAAGGTGTCCAAGTCGAACCTCAAGCCCGGCGACCTGGTGTTCTTCTACAGCCCGGTCAGCCACGTCGGCATCTACATCGGCGACGGCCAGATCGTGCACGCCTCCACCAGCGGTCAGCCGGTGAAGATCTCCGACATCGACCGGATGCCGTTCAACTCGGCCCGCCGCGTCTGAGCGCGCACGCTCCCCGGTACGACGACCGGCCCCGTCCTCGCGCAGGACGGGGCCGGTCGTCGTAGGTTCATCGGGTGACCGCTCCCCGCCGCCCGCTCGCCCTGATCACCGGTGCCTCCCGGGGCATCGGCGCCGCCACCGCCCGGCTGCTCGCGCCGCGCTACGACCTGGTCCTGGGCGGCCGGGACGAGAAGCGGCTGGAGACCCTGGCCGGTGAGCTGACCGAGGCGGGCCCGGTCGCGGTCCGCACCGTGGCGGTCGAGCTCACCGACGACGACGCGCTGGCCGCGGCCCTCGACGGCATCGACCGGCTCGACGCGCTGGTCCACTCGGCCGGGGTCGGGGAGCTGGGCACCGTCGCGGAGACCACCGCGCAGACCTGGCGCCACCAGTTCGACGTCAACGTCGTCGCGGTCGCCGAGACGACCCGGCTGCTGCTGCCCGCACTGCGCGCGGCGGGCGCCGACACCGGTGCCGACGTCGTGCTCGTCAACTCCGGGTCCGGGCTCACCGCCCGCGCGGGCTGGGGGTCCTACGCGGCGAGCAAGTTCGCACTGCGCGCGTTCGGCGACGCCCTGCGCGCGGAGGAGTCCGGGCACGGCATCCGGGTCACCTCGGTGCACCCGGGCCGGGTGGACACCGCCATGCAGGAGCGGGTCGTCGCCCACGAGGGCGGCGAGTACGACGGCTCGCGGTTCCTGTGCCCCGAGTCGGTCGGTGCCGCGATCCTGGCCGCGCTGACCGCGACCCGCGACGCCCACCTCACCGAGATCGTGGTGCGCCCGCAGGGCTGAGCGCCGACTGCTCGCGGAGCTCGTCGAGGGCCGCCAGCAACGGTGGCGCCGCCGCCGCGGCGTCCCGGACCACCGCCAGGATCGTCCGCACCGGCGTGGGCCGCACGACCGGCACCGCACAGGTCCCGGCCGGCAGGTCGACGGCGCCGAGCCGGGGGAGCACGGTGACGCCGATGCCGGCGGCGACGAAGGCCAACGCCGTGCGGTAGTCGTGGGCCTCGACGTGGAACGGCGGGCGGAACCCGGCGGCGGCGCAGGCCTCGACCAGGTTGCGCCGGCACCACCCGCGGGCGAAGTCGTTGTCCACCCACCGCTGTCCGGCCAGCTCCGCCAGGTCGACCTGCTCCGCCCCGGCCAGCGGGTGCCCCTCGGGCACCACCACGACGTAGGGGTCGTCGAGCAGGTGGTGCACCGAGAACCCGGGCCAGGCCTCGAATTCCGGTCGTTCGACGGCGATCTGCAGGTCCGACCGGTCGGCCGGGTCGTCGGGCAGCCACTCACGCAGGGCCAGGTCGAGCCGGACCCCCGGGAAACCGGCGGTCAGCCTGCGCACCACCCGCGGCATCCAGGCGGACCCGACGGAGGCGAAGTAGGCCACCGCCAGCGACCCGGTGCGTCCCGTGCGCAGATCCTCGACGAGCACCTGGGCCTCGCCGAGCCGGGCCAGCACCGCGTCGGCCTGTTCGGCCAGCAGGAGCCCGGCCGCGGTCGGCCGCAGCCCGCGCCCCACCCGTTCGAACAGCACCAGGCCGGTCTCCCGGGCGAGCGCGGTGACGTGCTGGCTCACCGCCGAGGGCGTGTACCCCAGGTTGGCGGCGGCGGACTGCACCGACCCACCGGCCACGACCGACCGGAAGATCATCAGACGGTGAGCGTCGAGCACGCGGACAAACGTACAGCAGAACTGAATCCAGAGGTAGAACATGTCGCTGGTGCTGAACCGTGAGTAGTCCGACGATGGCTCCATGACCACCGTGAACCTGGGACTGCTCGCCCTCACCACCCCCGCCACCCTCGCTGCGCTGTACCGGTTGTTCCGGGAACGACCGCGACGGTTGCCCGTCCGCACCGGCTACGACACCCGCCGGCCCACCCTGTGAGCGCCGCGACCCGGCCGGGACTGCTGCCGCTCGCCGCCGCGGCCACCACCGTCGTGCTCTGGGCCTCGGCCTTCGTGGGCATCCGCGCCGTCGGCCACGACCTGTCGCCGGGCGCGCTGGCCCTGGGACGGATGTTGGTCGGGGCCCTGACCCTGACCGCGATCCTGACCGTGGTCCGCGCCCGCAGACGCAGCCCCGGCCCACCCCTGCCCCGCGGACGGTTGCTGGCGGCGGTCGTGATCTGGGGCGCGGCCTGGTTCAGCGTCTACAACCTCGCGCTGAACGCGGCCGAGCGGCACCTCGACGCGGGCACCACCGCGTTGCTGGTGAACGTGGCACCGGTGGTCGTCGCCGTGCTCGCCGGGCTCCTGCTCGGCGAGGGATTCCCGGCACGGCTGCTGGCCGGGATGGCCGTCGCGTTCGCCGGGGTGGTGCTCATCGCGGCGGCGTCGTCGGCCGGGGGCGCCGACCTGTCCGGGGTGCTGCTGGGGCTGCTCGCCGCACTGGTCTACGCGGGCGCGGCCGTCGCACAGAAGCGGCTGCTGCCCCGGGTCGACGCCCTGACGATGACCTGGACGGGCGCCGTCGCCGGGGCCGTCGCGCTGCTGCCGTTCCTGCCGTCGCTGGTCGCCGCGCTCGCCACGGCACCGCCGACGGCCGTCGCCGGCGTCGTCTACCTGGGGGTGTTCCCGACCGGAGTCGCGTTCCTGACCTGGGGATACGCACTGACCCGCACGACCGCGGGCCGGCTGGCCGCCACCACGTACGCGATCCCGCCGGTGGTGGTCGGACTGTCCTGGGCACTGCTCGGGGAGGTGCCGGCACCGGCCGCGCTCGCCGGCGGTCTGCTGTGCCTCGTCGGCGTCGCGGTCGCCACCCGTTCGGCCCCGCCCCGGGGGCGCGGATCGTCCGAACGACAGACCCCCGTGTCCCTCCCCGTCGCTACGCTCGACGGGCATGGGGGAGTCCAGGGACGACGAGCGGTCCGTGATGCGGGTGTCGGACGCCGACCGCAGCGAGACCGCGGAACGGCTGAAGCTGGCGTACGACGAGGGCCGGCTGTCGCTGACCGAATACGACGAGCGGTTGCAGCAGGCCTACGCGGCGACCGTCCGCGCGGACCTCGACCGGCTGGTCACCGACCTGCCCGCGGTCGAACGCACGACGCTGCCGTCGGTGCGTGCCGAGACGGCGCAGGTGGAGAAGGCCGAGGCGAGGCGTGAGCACCTCACCGAGTGGCGCTCGTGGGCCGGCACCTCGGTCGTCCTGACCGGCATCTGGGTGGTCACCGCGTTCGCCTCGTCCTCCGACGGGGAGGGCCTCCCGTTCTTCTGGCCGATCTTCCCGATCGGGATCTGGGGGGCGGTCCTCGTCGCGCACTTCCTCTTCGGCTCCGGGGAGAAGGAGGACGGCTGAGGGTCCCGCGGCGGCTGCCACGCGCACCGGACCGGGCATAGAGTCGCCCCGTGCTCGACCCCGCCCGCCTCGACCTGTCCGCGCTCGCGGACGCGCTCGAGGACCGCACGCCGGAGGTCACCTGGTACCTCGACCCGGCCGACGCCGAGGTGCACGGCGTGTCCGGCGACGGCCGGCCCGGTCCGGACTGGGTGGAGATCCGGCCGGTGACCAGCCGGGAGTCCTACCGGGACATGTCCGACTTCACCGCGGGCGTGCAGCACCGGCGGGCCGCGGCGCTGCTGGACCGCGCGATCGACGGCCGGGGCGCGTTCCGCCGGTTCAAGAACACGCTGTTCGAGTTCCCCGAGGTCCGTGACCAGTGGTACCGCTTCCGCGACGCCCGTTCCCGCAGGCGCGCGGCGGACTGGCTGGTCGCGGCCGGCCTGATCGGCGCCGACGACGGCGAGCGGCTCAGGGCCCGCCACCCCGATCCGGACCCGTCCAACGACGACGTGCCCGCCGCCGTCGCCGACGACCTGGGTCTGCTCTACGGCCCCCGGCTGCGCCAGGTGCTGCTGTTCGGGTCCTGGGCGAGCGGGGAGGGCTCGGTCGAGTCCGCGATCGACCTGCTCGTGGTCCTCGACGACGACGGTTTCCCGATCCTGCCCTGGGAGGAGGTCCGCGCGATGGACGACGTGCTGTGGCAGCACACCCGGCGGACCGGGCTGACGATCAGCGTGCTGCCGGTCGGCCAGGGCGAACTCGTCCGCGCCGCCGACCCGACGGTCGTGCGTGCCCGCGCCGAGGCGGTGCGGATCCGGTGACCCGGCGGGTGCACGGCGGGATCGCCCGGGCCCGGGTCGAGCTGGGCGGGGCCCGGGTGCTGGCCGAGAACGGCTTCGGCGACGCCGCGGTCTCCCGCGCGTTCCACGCCGCGTTCCGGGCCGCCGAGACCGCGCTGCTGGTGCTGGGGGAGACCCGCGCCGAGCACTCCGAGGTGGTCAGCGCGTTCGTGCGTCGGGTGGTGCGGGAACGGTCGCTGGACCCGCGGGCCGGGCGGTTGCTCCGGTCGCTCTACAACCGGCGGGCGCTGGCCGACCACTCGGACGTGACCGCCCCGGCGGCGGAGGCGCGTGCGGCCCTCGACGACGCCGCGTTCGTGCTCGACGCCGTGGAGGCCTGGCTCGCCGAGCCGGCCCTGTCCGGGCCGCCGGACCCGGGGACCGGGGCGACCCGGCGGCCGGAGAAGCCGGTCAGGCGCGGGTCCCGCGCCTGACCGGCCCGCCGGGCGCGCCCCCGGAAGTCGGAGAACCCCCGCGCGCCGCCTGCAGGTGGTACGTCATGACGTGGCCCCTCTCGCCGTCCGACCACGGGCTGGTCGCTCGGACGAGGGGATGCCGCCCGGGGGCCGGCCGTTACGGCGCGCGGGTCAGAAGAAGTCCCCGCCGAAGTCGGAGTCGTTGTCGAACAGGCCCCCGCCCTCGAAGCCGCCCTGGTCGGCGCCGTCGTAGCCGCCGTCGGCACCGCCGTCGAAGCCCGGGTCGTCGAGGGCGGCCCCGTCGGCGTAGGCGGCCTGGTCGGCGCCGGCCATCCCGCTGAACAGCGAGGTGAACAGCAGCGCCGAACCGACGCCCCAGGCCCCGGCGACGAGTGCCGGCTTCCACCACGGCTCGGAGTACCAGCCGCGCGGCACCGGACGCCCGGCGACGGTCCCGCCGGGGTAGTAATGGCTGTTCCGGTCGGTCGGCTGCGGCGACGCGCCCAGGCTGCGGCCCTCCACCTCGACCTCGCGGTCCTCGGTGACCTCACCGGCGCGGGACTGGCCCGGCAGCGGCGGCAGCTCGGGCCCGGGGTCCATGCCCATCGCCGTGCGTGCGGCGCGGATGTAGTAGAGACCCTCGTAGGCGGTCTCGGTGACCTGACGGCACTGCGCGGCCGTGCGCGCCTGCTCCATCTGCGAGCCCGCGGCGGTGTAGCGCTCGGCGGCGTCGGCCAGCGCCTGACGGCTCGGGTCGTCGGTCCCGGTCAGGGCCAGGACCTGGCCGCCGAGGCGCTCCACCCAGCGCCGGGACTCGGCCTGGGCGTCCGCCAGAGCGGCGGCGGAGTCCGCGTTGTGCCGCCGTACCAGCCACACGACGGCCGCGACGACGGCCAGGACGACGATCAGGGTCAGGACTGCGCTCATGACGGACCTCCTGCCCGCTCAACGGGCAGGAGGTCGCCTGCGTTCCCTACCGGACGACGTTGACCAGGCGCCCCGGCACGACGATGACCTTCTTCGGCTCGGCCCCGTCCAGCGCGGCGACGACCTTCTCGTCGGCCAGCGCGGCCGCCCGGATGTCCTCCTGGGCGGCGTCGGCGGCGACGGTGACCCGCGAGCGGACCTTGCCGTTGACCTGGATCGGGTACTCGACGGTGTCCGCCACCAGGTAGCGCTCGTCGGCGACCGGGAACGGCGCGTAGGTCAGTGTGTCCTCGTGACCCAGCTTCTGCCACAGCTCCTCGGCGATGTGCGGGGCCAGTGGCGCCAGCATCAGCACCAGCGCCTCCGCGACCTCGCGCTCCACCGGCGCCCCACGCTTGGTCAGCGCGTTGTTCAGCTCGATCAGCTTCGCGGCGGCGGTGTTGTAGTGCAGCGCCGGGAAGTCCTCGCGGACACCGGCGATCGCCTTGTGCAGCGACCGCAGGATCTCCTCCGACGGCGCGTCCTCGACGACGGTCACCGCTCCGGTGCCCTCGTCGACCAGGTTGCGCCACACCCGCTGCAGGAACCGCTGCGGGCCGACGACGTCCCGCGTCGACCACGGACGCGAGGCGTCCATCGGGCCGGTGTACATCTCGTACAGCCGGAAGGTGTCGGCGCCGTAGCGGTCGCACATGTCGTCGGGCGTCACGACGTTCTTCAGCGACTTGCCCATCTTCCCGTACTCCCGGGTGACGGGCTGCCCGTTCCACGTGAAACCGGCGCTCGTGCCGTCCTCGCCGACGACCTCGACGACCTCCTCCGCGGGCACGTAGGTCCCGCGGGCGTCGGTGTAGGCCCAGGCCTGGATGTAGCCCTGGTTGAACAGCTTCCGGAACGGCTCCTCGCTGCTCACGTGGCCCAGGTCGAACAGGACCTTGTGCCAGAACCGCGAGTACAGCAGGTGCAGCACGGCGTGCTCGACGCCGCCGACGTACAGGTCCACGCCGCCCGGGTCGGCGACCGACCGGGCCGCGTCTTTGCCGATCCAGTACTTCTCGGCCTCGGCGGAGACGAACCGCTCGGTGTTCTCCGGGTCCAGGTAGCGCAGGTAGTACCAGCACGACCCGGCCCACTGCGGCATCGTGTTCGTCTCGCGGCGGTACTGCTTCGGGCCGTCACCCAGGTCCAGCTCGACGGCCACCCACTCGTGCGCCCGGGAGAGCGGCGGCTCCGGCTCGGAGTTCGCATCGTCCGGGGCGTAGGTCTTGGGCGAGTAGTCGTCGACGTCGGGCAGGACGACGGGCAGCTTGTCCTCGGGCAGCGCGATCGGGCCGTGCTCGTCCCAGACGACCGGGAACGGCTCGCCCCAGTAGCGCTGCCGGGAGAACAGCCAGTCGCGCAGCTTGTACTGCACGACGCCCTCGCCGGCGCCCTTCGCGGCCAGCCAGTCGATGATCGTGCGCTTGGCCTCGTCGACGCCCAGCCCGTCCAGGCTGATCTCGTCGTTCGCGGAGTTGATGGTCGGGCCGTCGCCGGTGTACGCGCCGCCGTCCCAGTCCGGCGGCGGCTGCACCGTGCGCACGTGCGGCAGCCCGAACGCGGCCGCGAAGTCCCAGTCCCGGGTGTCCTCGGCGGGCACCGCCATGATCGCGCCGGTGCCGTAGCCCATCAGCACGTAGTCGGCGACGAACACCGGGACGGCCGCGCCGTTCACCGGGTTGGTGGCGTACGCGCCGGTGAACACACCGGTCTTGTCCTTGTTCTCCTGGCGGTCCAGCTCGGACTTGCGGGCGGCCTCGGCCCGGTACGCCTCGACGGCCTCGGCCGGCGTCGCGGCACCGCCGGTCCAGCGCGCGTCGGTACCGGCCGGCCACTGCTGCGGGACCAGCGAGGAGACCAGCGGGTGCTCGGGCGCCAGCACCATGTAGGTGGCGCCGAACAGGGTGTCCGGGCGGGTCGTGAAGACCTCGATCGACGCGTCCGAGCCCGGCACGGCGAAGCGCACGCGAGCGCCCTCGGAGCGGCCGATCCAGTTGCGCTGCATCGCCTTGACCGACTCCGGCCAGTCGACCCGGTCCAGGTCGTCGGCCAGCCGGTCGGCGTAGGCGGTGATCCGCATCATCCACTGCTTCAGGTTGCGGCGGAAGACGGGGAAGTTGCCGCGCTCGGAGCGTCCCTCGGGGGTGACCTCCTCGTTCGCCAGCACGGTGCCCAGGCCGGGGCACCAGTTGACCGGCGCCTCGGAGATGTAGGCCAGCCGGTACCCGTCGACGGCGGCGCGCCGGTCGGCCTCGGACAGCTCGGCCCAGGGTCGGCCGTCGGGGGTCGGACGGGTGCCGGCCTCGAACTCGGCGCGCAGCTCGGAGATCGGGCGGGCGCGGTCGGCGTCGGTGTCGTACCAGGACTCGAAGATCTCGCGGAAGATCCACTGGGTCCAGCGGTAGAACCCGATGTCGGTGGTGGACACCGAGCGACGCGGGTCGTGGCCCAGGCCCAGCTGGCGCAGCTGCTGCCGGTAGCGGGCGATGTTGGCCTCGGTCGTCGTCCGCGGGTGCGTCCCGGTCTGGACGGCGTACTGCTCGGCGGGCAGCCCGAAGGCGTCGAAGCCCATCGGGTGCAGCACGTTGTGGCCGTTCATCCGCAGGTAGCGGCCCAGCACGTCGGTGCCGATGAAGCCCAGCGGGTGCCCGACGTGCAACCCCGCCCCGGAGGGGTAGGGGAACATGTCCATCAGGTAGACCTTCGGCTTCTCCGAGCCGGGCTGCCCCGGGTCGGGGGCGTGGAAGGTCTGCTCGGTCTCCCAGAAGTCCTGCCACTTCCGCTCGATCCGGGCGGCCATCTCGGCGTCGTAGCGGTACGCCGGTCGGTCCGCGCGCTGCTCGGACGCGGTCGTGGTCTCGGTGCTCATGTCCGTCTCACCTCGGGGATGCCTGTCGTGACGGCCCGACTCGGGGCCCGGAACACGTCGCGGCCCCTCGTGCGCATCACGCAGGAGGGGCCGTCGCGGCGCCGTGTTGTGGCTACGACGCCGCGCCGGGAAGTCGGCGGGCCGTGCACATGTGACCAGGGTAGCCGGGGCGGGCATCCCCGTTCCCCCGGGTTCTACCCTGGTCACGTGCCCACGACGCTCCGCCTGCTCCTCGCCGCCCTGCTCCTGCTGGCCGGGGTGGTCCTCGTCGTCCTCGCCGTGCTGGGGGCGACCGGCCGGCTGCCGCGCAACCGCTTCGCCGGCGTCCGCACCGCGGACAGCCTGCGGACCGCCGACGCGTTCGCGATCGCCAACCGGGTGGCCGCGCCGCCGGTCGGCGCCGCGGGGGCGATCGCCCTGGTCGGCGGGACGGTGCTGCTGGTCCTGGACCGGACCGGCGCCGCCCCGTGGGTGCTGGGTGCGATCGCACTGGTCGGGACGGTCGTGCTCGCCGGACTCGGGGGCGCGGTCGGGGCCCGGGCCGCGGCGGCGGCGATCGCCGCGCAGGCCGCGGCCCCGAGCTGC
>NZ_JAMXSG010000166.1:0-12562 GCF_024124365.1 Pseudonocardia sp. McavD-2-B | reverse complement strand
CGCGGCCGGCGCGGCAAGCGTGCCCGCGGCGACGTGCGCACCGCGGTGCTCGCGGTCGTCGCCGACGGCCCGCGGCACGGCTACGAGATCATCCAGGAGATCACCGGCCGCTCCGGTGGGCAGTGGAAGCCGAGCCCCGGCTCGGTGTACCCGATGCTGTCCCAGCTGGAGGACGAGGGCCTGGTCCGGTCCGAGCAGACCGAGGGCCGTCGGGTCGTCCACCTGACCGAGGAGGGCACCCGGCACGTCGAAGAGCACCGCGCCGAGCTCGACGCGGTGTGGGCGCCCTTCGCCGAGGACGCCGAGGCCGCCGAGTCGGACCCGGCGACCGGCCTGGTCACCGAGCTCGGCCGGCTCGCCGCCGCCGCGCGGCAGGTCGCCGAGGCCGGCTCCGAGGCGCAGGTGGCGTCGGCGACCGAGGCGCTGACCGAGGCCCGCAAGGCGCTGTACCGGCTGCTGGCCGAGTGAGGCTCGCCGAGCGAGCAGACGACACCGGGTGAGGCCCGCCGGACGGGCAGACCGCTCCGTGTGCGATGGGGGCGGGACCGCGATGGTCCCGCCCCCGTCGTCGTCTACCGGGCCTGTCGCCGGCGCCGGTTGCGGCGCAGCGCCTCCCGCAGCGGCGGGACGACGGTGCCCTCGGCGGCCATCACCCGACGGGCCTTGCGCCGCGCGAGGACGACCGCGACGGCGGTGAGCGCCCAGATCGGGAACTGCACGAGCCAGGCCAGCCGGAACGCCTCGGGGGTGTAGCCGCCGGACACGCTGAGCACGAGCCCGACCAGCAGTGTGGTGGTGAGCGAGGCGGTGAACCCGCCGACGTTGACGATCCCGACGGCGGTGCCGCGCCGGTGCGCGGGGTTGAAGGTGCGGGCGTAGTCGAAGCCGACGGCGGAGCAGGGGCCGTTCGCGGCGAGCACCACCACGAGCAGCACGAGCAGCCACAGCGGCGCGGGCGGCGGGACGAGCAGCACGACCGTCCACACGAGCGCGGTCGCGCCGATCACCGACAGCACGAGCCAGGAGCGGCGCAGCGGGTGGCGGGCGGTGAACTCGCCGAACACCGGGCCGACTACGGCGCCGGCGAGGACGAGCACGGTCAGCATCACCGAGGCGCCGGTGGGCGTCATCCCCTGCCCGGCGACGAGGTAGGGCACGCCCCACAGCAGCGCGAACACCAGGCCGGAGAACTGGGTGCCGGCGTGCGACCAGAGCCCGAGGCGGGTGCCCGGGTGCGCCCAGGCGCCCGTGAGCCCGTCGACGACCTCGCGGGGGCTGCTCGCCGGGGCCGGGGCCGGGCTGCCGGGCGGGCGGTCGCGGAACACGGCGAGCACCGCGACCGCGGCGACGACGCCGATCCCGGCGGCGGACAGGAACGCGGTCGTCCAGCCGTAGGCGTGCAGGACGGTGGCGAGCGGGATCGCGGAGAGCACCTGGCCGAACTGGCCGAGCAGCGCCGTGATCTGCGTCATCAGCGGGACCCTGCGCGGCGCGAACCAGGTGGACAGCACCGACAGCACCGAGATGAAGGTCAGGGCGTCGCCGACGCCGACGAGCACGCGGGCGGCGATGGCCAGCGGCAGCGAGGTGGCGAGTGCGACGAGCACCTGCGCCGCGGTCATGGTCACGGCGCCGGCGAGCACCATGGTGCGGGCGCCGAACCGGTCGAGCAGGAGCCCGACCGGCACCTGGAGGGCGGCGTAGACCAGCAGCTGCAGGACGAGGAACCCGGCGAGCACGGTCGGGGACGCACCGAACCGGTCCGCCGCCTCCAGCCCGGAGACGCCGAACGAGCTGCGTTGCAGCACCGCCACGACGTAGGCGAACAGACCGGCGGACCAGACGAGGTAAGCGCGACGTGACGTGTGCATGACGAACGACCATTCTGGTCCATCCCGGACGGGCGGGGTGTCCCGGCAGGGCCGCGTCACAGGGGGGCGATGGTCACACCGCGACCGGGCAGGCCGTAGGTGGCTCCGGATAGGGTCGCGGTGCACGCCACGACTCGGAGGACGCCGGTGCTCGATCCCGCTCAGCTGTACCAGGTCGACCCGGCCGCGCCGGCGCTCGACGAGCCGGTCCTGATCGTCGTGCTGGACGGTTTCGTCGACGCCGGGAACGCGGGTGCGCTCGCGGTCGGCGCGCTGACCGACGAACGCGAGGCGGTCCGGGTGGCCCGGTTCGACGTCGACCAGCTCGTGGACTACCGGTCGCGACGCCCGCCGCTGCGGTTCGAGACCGACCGCTGGGCCGACTACGACCCGCCGGAGCTCGACGTCGTCGCGCTGACCGACACCGGGGACACGCAGTACCTGCTGCTCGCCGGTCCGGAGCCGGACATGCAGTGGGAGCGGTTCGTCGCCGCGGTCGGGCTGCTGGTCGAGCAGCTCGGGATCCGGCTGGTGATCACGTTGCAGGGCATCCCGATGGCCGTGCCGCACACGCGTCCGATCGGAGTGACCGCGCACGGCACCCGCCCGGAGCTGGTGGAGGGCCACACCCCGTGGTTCGCGACCGCCGACGTCCCGGGCAGTGCCGCGGCGTTGCTGGAGTACCGCCTCGGGCAGGCCGGGCAGGACGTCGTGGGCTACGCCGTGCACGTGCCGCACTACCTGTCGCGCTCGGCGTACCCGCAGGCCGCACGGGTGCTGCTGGACCACGCGGGGCTGTCGGCGGGGCTCTACCTGCCGACCGAGACGCTGACCCGCGCCGCCGAACAGGCCGAGTCCGAGATCGCCGAGCAGATGGCGGCGTCGGAGGAGGTCGGGCAGGTCGTCTCGGCGCTGGAGGAGCAGTACGACCAGGTCGTCGCGGCCCGGGAGTCCGGTGACCTGCGGGACGGCCTGGAGGGCGGCGAGCTGCCCAGCGGCGACGAGCTGGCCGCGGAGTTCGAGCGTTTCCTCGCCGGCGGTGGGGACGACAAGCCGGGCGGGAAGTCCGGCGACGAGCCGCCGCACGAGCCGCCCGCTCCCCCGCTGCCGCCCGCGACCTGACCTGATCACGGCCTGTTCAGCGGATCGGGCCGTCCGCGGAGGTGGTTGGCACGGGCGGGCGAGCGGGTGCCGGCCGTCCCGGGCGTCGGCGCTCCCGGGGACTCCTGCCTCCCCGCGCCGGGCACGGTGTGTCGCCGTCCGGCCGTGTGAGCGCCGGCCGCTGTCGCTCGTCGCGGCCCGGACCGGGTGGGACGGACGCCCCGCCGCGCTCCGGCCGGGCGGGCTGCGGACGCGTGTGCCAATCGTCTACAGTGCTTTCCGCACCATCTGTTTCAGACTATCTACCGCCAGGCCGTCCACACGAGCCGCGCCGCGCGGCGGACTGCCGACCCGACACCGCACACTCCGGACGCAAGGACGGCACGGGCACTGCCCTACCCAGAACTGCTGCGGGCCATTAACAGGATGCACAGGATCGGTGACCCGCCGGAACGGCGGGACACCGCGTTGTCATGCGTTTCTCGCAGCACAACGAGAGGTCCGCATAATCAGTCACCGTGTCGAGGTCCCGCGGAATCCGGCGACCGGAGCGGAACTGCGCCGCACGAAGGCCACTCATCTCGGCCGCGACCGCGGAGCGGATCACCGGCGCGTTGGACCGGGCCCGCGCCGACGGCGCGTCGTGCCCGGCGGACGGTCGGCCGGCCCCGACGGCTCCCTGGCGCCCTCCTCACCCCGGCTCCGGTCAGCGAGGTCGAACCGGGGTCGGAGGTGGTTCAGGAGGACCTCGTCGGACCGGTGCCGGCCTGCAGACCCACAGCGACGACACCGACGCCGTCCGGCTCACCACCAGGACCCCGTTCGCCCCGGCCGCGCCGCCGCGACGGTGTGGATCAACGGCTACGACCGCCCCTACACCGAGATACCCACCGCCGGGATGCGGATGTCCGGGCTCGGCCGCACCCGTGACGCCGACGGACTGATCCGGTTCATCGAGCAGAAGCACATCCATCTGCCGCGCGATCGACGAGAAATCAGTGGCTCTGATGTCACCCATCTCGAATGGTCGTTGGACTCCCAGGGGCGGGCGTGACTGAATCATCGACACCTCCCGAATGGCCTGGAGAATCAGCATGGAATCAGTGTGGATCGTCCTGCTCTGCGTGGCCGCCTACATGGCGATACTCGCGTTGATCAGTTTCATGGTCCGGCGGTCGTCCGGTACCAGCAAGAGCTTCACGACCGGCGGGAAGGCGTTCCCCGCCATCCTCATCGGCTTCCTGCTGGCGTCCGAGTTCATCGGGACGACGGCGAGCGTCGGGACCGCGCAGGTCGCCTACAGGTCGGGGATCTCGGCCGCCTGGAACATCGCGGTGCTGGGCCTCGGCTTCGTCCTGTTCGCCTGGCTGCTCGCGCACCGCTTCCGCGCCCTCGGTGAGTCGACCATCTCCGGTGCGCTCGCCCGGTTCTACGGCGAGCGGGTCCGCAAGGCCACCTCGGTGCTGATGGTGTGCGCGCTGATGACAGTCGCGGTCTCCACCTACGCCAGCGGGGGCGCGCTGCTGGCGAGCCTGCTCGGCATCGGCACCGTGCCCGCCATCCTGCTGGTCGGCATCGCCGCGACCGTCTACGTGCTCATCGGCGGGATGCGCTCGGTCGTCTACACCAACGTCCTGCACGCACTGGTGATGCTCGTGGGCATCGGGATCCTCGCCGTCGTCGCGGTGTACCGCGCCGGTGGCCCGGGAGCCCTCCGGGTCACGCTGCCCGACGAGTTCTTCTCGGTCAGCGGCGTCGGCTGGCCGCAGATCTTCGCCTGGATGATCGCCGGCGTCGGCGCCATCTTCGCCACGCAGTACGTCGTCCAGGCCATCGCGGCCACCCCCGACCCACACCGGGCCCGGATCGCGACGCTGTGGTCTGCCGCGATCCTCATCCCCTACGGCCTGCTCGCCTCGGTCGTCGGCATGAGCGCAGCCGTGATCTACCCCGGCATCGACGCCATCCAGGCCCTACCCGCGCTAGCCGTCGACCTCCCGCCGCTGGTCGCCGGGTTCGTCGTCGCCGGTCTCGCCGGCGCGATCTTCGGTACGGTCGCCGCGATCACCCTCGGCTGCTCGACGCTGCTGGTGAAGGACTTCCTCGACCCCACGATGAACCGCGGCGGGGACGACAAGCGCAGCGTGTTCCTGCTGCGGACCTCGACGCTCGCCATCGGCCTGCTCCCCGTGTTGCTCGCGGTCACCGCCGAGGACGTCGTCGCGGTGACGTTCCTGGCCAAGGCGCTGCGGGCCGGCCTCGCCGTGCTGGTGCTGCTGATGTTCTTCCGCCCCGGCTTCGGCACCCGGACCGGCGCCCTCGTGTCGATCTTCGCCGCGCTGGTCACGACGATCGGCTGGTTCCTGCTCGACAACCCGTTCGGCATCGACAACGCCTACATCGCCGTCGCCACCCCGATCGTGACCATGAGTGTGTTCCACCTGTTCGCGCACCGCCGGGACTCCGGCGGGCCCGAGCAGCCGGCCACCCCCACCGCGACGGAGCGCACCGCATGACCCCTGCCGTCTGGACGGTCTCGACCGTCCTCGCCGACACGCTCTCCGCGTGGGGAGTCCGCTACGTCTTCGGTGTGCCGTCGGAGAGCGCGACGCACTTCCTGGACGCGTTGCTCGAGCCGGGCCGCCCGGAGTTCGTGGCCACCCGGCACGAGGGTGGGGCCGCGTTCATGGCCGAGGCGCACGCCGCGGCGAGCGGCACCGTCGGCGTCGCGCTGGGCGGTCGGGCAGTCGGGGCGGCGAACCTCTCGATCGGGGTGCACACCGCGTTCGAGAACTCCACCCCGATGCTGGTCATGGTTGGTCAGATGAGCCACCACCACCGGGGCCGGGAAGGGTTCCAGGAGACCGACCTGCCCGCCTTCTTCGGCCCGGTCGCCAAGGCCGCGTTCGAGGAGGCCGACCCGGCCCGGGTCCCCGACGCGGTGCACCGCGCCCTGGTGCTGGCGACGACCGGACGGCCGGGGCCGGTCGTGCTGTCCCTGCCGGAGGAGGTCTTCGGCGCGCCGAGCATCGAGCCGGTCCGAGCGCCGGTCGCGCCGCCGCGGCCGCGGCCGTCGGTCGACGACGTGGCGGGCGTGCTCGCCGAACTTGCCGCAGCCGAGCGACCGGTGATCGTCGCCGGGGCCGGGGTGCTGCGCTGCGGCGCCGAGGACCGGCTGCGAGGGTTCGCCGAGCGGACCGGAGTCCCCGTCCTGGCCGCCTGGCGCCGGCACGACGTGTTCGACAACGACCATCCGCTCTACGCCGGACACCTGCAGATGGGCACGAACCCGCAGATCGTGCGCACGCTCGCGGACGCCGACCTGGTGCTCGCCGTCGGCTCCCGGCTCGGCGAGATCACCGTGCAGAACTACACCGCGATCACCGACCAGCGGGTCGTCGCGATCGACATCGACCCGCGGATGCTGGGGAAGAGCCACCGGCTGGTCCGCGGGGTCCTCGCCGACGTCGGGGCGGCCCTGCGGGAGCTCACCGCCGCCGCCCCGGACGGGGTCCCGTCCGGGCGCGTGGACTGGGCGGCCGAGCGCCGGGCGGCCTACGCGGAGGCGACCGCGGTCGCCGAGGACGAGCACACCGATCGCGTCGACTCCCGGCAGGTGATCCGGCTGCTCCGAGCGGGCCTGCCGGACGACGCGGTGGTCACCAACGACGCCGGAAACTTCGCCGGCTGGCTGCACACCTTCTTCCGCTTCCGCCGGCCGCACACCTACATCGGCGCGGCGTCCGGCGCGATGGGGTACGCGCTGCCGGCCGCGATCGGCGCCCGGCTCGCCCACCCGGACCGGCCGGTCGTCGCGGTGGCCGGCGACGGCGGCGCGTTGATGACCGTGCAGGAGCTGGAGACCGCGGTCCGGCTCGGCACGCCGGTGGTGCTGATCGTGATGAACAACAACATGTACGGCTCGATCCGGATGCATCAGGAACGCGCACATCCCGGGCGGGTGGTCGGCTCGGACCTCGGCAACCCGGACTTCGCGGCGCTGGCCCGGTCCTTCGGCGCCGCGGGCGACACCGTGCGGTGCGACGCCGAGTTCGGACCGGCCCTGGCCACGGCGTTGCTGCGGGATGGTCCGACCGTCATCGAGGTCGTCACCGATCCCGAGCAGATCTCGGTCGCCTCGACGATCACCCAGCTGCGGGAGCGCGCCCGGTGAGCCGCCGCTCGGACCCGCTGCACGGGCTCACCTGGCGGACCACCCGGTCCGGGGCCGGCTGGGGCCCGGCGAGCGGACGTTCGCCCGAGGCGCTGCGGCGCCGGCGGTTCCCGACGATGGCCGACCTGGAGCGGGCGGCCCGGCGTCGCTCGCCGCGGTTCGCGTTCGACTTCGTCGCGGGCGGCACCGGCGACGACCGCGGCGCCGCCCGCAACCGCGCAGCGCTGGACGGCGTCGAGATCGTCCCGCGATACGGGCGGATCGGTCCCGTCGACACCGGCGTCGAGCTGTTCGGCCGACGCTGCGAGGTCCCCATCGGCATCGCACCGACGGGCAACGACGGCGTCGCCTGGCCGGACGCGTCCCGTCGGCTGGCCGGGGTCGCCGCCGACGCCGGGCTCCCGTACGTCACCGGCACCCTGGCGTCGGCATCGATCGAGGACCTCGCCGCGATCTGCGGTGACCGGCTGTGGTTCCAGCTCTACGGGATGCCTCGCGACGACCACCGGGTCAGCATCGACCTCGTCCGGCGGGCCGAGGCCGCCGGCGCGCAGGTGCTGGTGCTGGCGCTCGACGCGCCGGTCCGGTCCAAACGACCGCGCGACCTGCGCAACGGGCTGTCGGTGCCGTTCCGTCCCTCGCCCCGGCTGGGCGCGCAGCTGGCACTGCACCCGGCGTGGACCCGGGCGGCGCTGCGCAGCCGGGTCCCGCTGTTCGCCAACATCGCCCGCTACGTCCCGGACCCGCACGGGCAACCCGATCTCGGCGCGGTCGCCGGGTTCGTCCAGCGCGAGCTGCGCGGCGGCCTGAGCTGGGACGAGGTACGCCGGTTCCGCGCGATCTGGCCGCGGGCGCTGGTCGTCAAGGGTGTCCTGCACCCCGACGACGCGCGAGAGGCGGTCGACGCCGGCGCCGACGGTGTGCTGGTGTCCAACCACGGCGGACGCCAGTCTGACGCCGCGCCCCCGGCGATCGACGTGCTGCCGGCCGTCGCCGAGGCCGTCGGCGACCGGAGCACCGTCCTGTTCGACAGCGGGATCGCCAGCGGTCTCGACGTCGCCCGCGCGCTGGCCCTCGGCGCCCGGGCCGCTTTCAGCGGCCGGGGCTTCCTCACGGGGCTTGCCGGTGCCGGTGACGACGGCGCGGCCTACGTCGCCGAGCTCCTGACCGAGGAGCTCCGCACCGCCATGGCGCAGCACGGCGCACTCGACCTCGCCGCGCTCCGCCGGCTCGCGGTCCGCCACCCCACCTCCTGGAGCCCGAGATGAGCACGACACACGACGTCCGCTCCCCCAACCACGCGCAGACCGGCGCCCCGCCGCCGGGCGCCGACCTGCGCGGCTGGCTGGAACACCTGCGGGCCGACGGACGGCTGTCGGTCGCCGTGCCGGACCTGGAACTGACCTTCGGCATCGCCGGGCTGGCGAACCGGATGGACGGGCGGACCGCGACGGTGTTCCCGCGGCCCGGCGGCCACCCGGTCCCGGTGGTGTCCGGGCTGCTGTCCCGGCGGTCCTGGATGGCCGAGGCCTGCGCGGTCGGTGAGGACGAGCTGGTCGCCCGGTTCGACGACGCCTGTCGCAACCCGGTGCCGTGGCGGGAGACCACCGACGCCCCCTGCCAGGACGTCGTGCACACCGGTGTCGACCTGACCGCACAGCTCCCGATCCCGACGCACAACGAGCACGACTCGGGCGCCTACATCACCGCCGGGCTGCTGATCGCCCGCCGGCCGGACACCGGCGTGCAGAACGTGTCGATCCACCGGCTGCAGGTCAGCGGACCGGCCAGACTCGGCGCGCTGCTGCTCCCCCGGCACACGCTGGCGATGTTCGACGAGGCCGAGCGGCACGGCGGGGACCTGGAGATCGCCGTCGCCATCGGCGTCGACCCACTCACACTGATGGCCTCGCAGGCGATCGTCCCGCTCGGCCAGGACGAGCTCGAGATCGCCGGGGCGCTGCACGGGCGCCCGCTCGACGTCGTGCGTTGCCGGACCAACTCCGTCCGGGTCCCCGCGTCGGCGGAGATCGTCCTGGAGGGTCGGCTGCTCGCCGAGGTCCGGGAGGAGGAAGGGCCGTTCGGCGAGTTCCCGCAGTACTACGGCGAGCGCGCCCGCCGGCACGTCATCGCGGTCGACGCGGTGACCCACCGTCGCGGCCCGCTGTTCCACACGATCGTCGGCGGCGGCACCGAGCACCTACTGCTCGGCGGGATCCCGCGCGAGGCGTCGTTCCTGTCGCACCTGCGCCGCAGCTTCCCCTGCGTGCGCGACGTGCACCTGTCCCGCGGCGGGGTCTGCCGCTACCACCTCTACGTTCAGGTCGACCGGCCCGCGCCCGGCGAGGCCCGCAACGTGGTCCTCGGCGCGCTCGCGGCCCACTACGACATCAAGCACGTCACCGTCGTGGACACCGACGTGGACGTGCACGACCCGACCGAGGTCGAGTGGGCCGTCGCCACGCGGTTCCAGGCCGATCGCGACCTGGTGACCGTGCACGGCACCCAGGGGTCCAAGCTGGACCCCTCGACCGAGGACGGTGTCGGGTCCAAGCTGGGCTTCGACGCCACCGTCCCGCCGGGCGCGACCGGCATGCGCTACACCCGGATCCGGGTTCCCGGTGAGGCGGAACTCGACATCGCCGAGCTCGTCCGGCCCGCTCCCGAGGGATGGTACGAGCAGGCGGCGGAGGCCCCGTCGCCGAAGGGGTGATGCGCCGTGGAGCTGCGGCAACTGTCCTACTTCGAGTGCCTGTACCGGGAACGCAACGTCACCCGTGCGGCCGCCCGCCTCAACATCGTCCAGTCCGCGCTCTCCATGCAGATCGCCAAGCTGGAGAACGAGCTCGGGCAGTCGCTGTTCGAGCGGAACCGGCGCGGGGTGACACCGACGGTCGCGGGCGAGCAGGCCTACCGGCTGTTCGCGCCGCTGCTGGAGCAGCTGACCACGGCCCGGGACACCCTCGCCGGCAACGGTACCCCGGTCACCGGGGCCATCCGGATCGGCCTGGTCGCCTCGGCCACCAACGAGGCGTTGGCGGACACCGTCGCCCGTTTCGCCGTGGCGCACCCGGAGGTGAGCATCCACGCGACCTACGGTTTCAGCGCCGAGCTCGTCGAGCAGGTCCGATCGGGTGCCCTGGACTGCGCGGTGATCAACCAGAACTTCGTCCAGGACGACCTCGACTGCCAGGACATCCTCGACGAGGAGCTGTTGGTCGCCACCGGGGCGCACGTCGGGCTGGACGTCCCCGTCCCGGTCCCGCTCCCGGCACTGGCCGGGCTGGACCTCGTCCTGCCCTCGCGCCGGCACGGGCTGCGGATGGTCCTCGACGACGCGCTGCGGGCGCACGCGGTGGCGGTGCACCCGCGGCTCGAGATCGACGACCTCTCGGTGACGACCTCGCTGGTGGCCCGCAGCCGGCGGGTGACGGTGCTTCCGGCCAGCATCATCGAGCCGCGGCTGCGCGACAGCACTCTGCGCGCCTACCCGTTCGCCCGCCCCGGGCTGTCCCGCCGGATGCTCTGTGTCCGGATGCCGGACCGCCCGCGTACCGGCGCCGTGGCGTTGTTCGTCGA
Organism: Pseudonocardia sp. McavD-2-B; assembly: GCF_024124365.1. Classification (NCBI taxonomy): domain Bacteria; kingdom Bacillati; phylum Actinomycetota; class Actinomycetes; order Pseudonocardiales; family Pseudonocardiaceae; genus Pseudonocardia; species Pseudonocardia sp. McavD-2-B. Next base: position 1,837 of record NZ_JAMXSG010000166.1, on the reverse strand, counting down.
CGGCCTGGCCACCCGACTGGAAACGCTGGCCCGCTCGACGGTCCGGCTCACCGATCCCGACCAGGAGAATAATGATGATTCCTGACCTGACCCCGCGGCTGGTCGTCGGCATGTCCGGCGCGTCCGGTGTCGCCTACGGCGTCCGGATCCTCGAGCTGTTGCGGGACACTCCGATCGAGACCCACCTGGTGGTGAGCCGGGCCGCCCGGCTGACGCTGAGCCAGGAGACCGACATGTCGCCGGCGGAGCTGGAGGCGCTCGCCGACGTCGTGCACCCGAACCAGAACGTCGGGGCGACGATCGCCAGCGGCTCGTTCCGGACGATGGGCATGGTCGTCGCGCCGTGCTCGGTCAAGACGATGTCGGAGATCGCGAGCGGCACCACCTCGAACCTGTTGTCCCGGGCCGCGGACGTGACCCTCAAGGAGCGCCGACGGCTGGTGCTGATGGTCCGCGAGACCCCGCTGCACCGGAACCACCTGCGCACGATGACCGAGCTGAGCGAACTCGGGGCCGTCATCGCGCCGCCGGTACCCGCGTTCTACACCCGGCCGGAGTCGCTGGCGGACGTGGTCGACCACACCGTCGGCCGGGTGCTCGACCTGTTCGACGTCGAGAGCGGCACCAGCACCCGGTGGGACGGTCTGCGGACCGGCGCGGGTCGCGCGGACGTCACGGAGTGACGCCCCCTCCCCCCGGTGGCGGCACGCTCGTCGTCACCGGGGGTGGGCCTCGCTCACGCCACACGGCCGGTCCGGCCGCTCCCGTGTCCGCCGAGCGCGAGGGCGTGCTGCACCCGGCCCCGGCCGCCGGGTCCGTGCAGCACCGCCTCGACCCAGCAGCCGACCGGCCGGGCCCTGAGCCCGGCCGCGGTGGCCGTCAGCCAGGCGTCGTGGACGGCGAGGCCGGACCGCACGTGCTGGGCGACGGTGTCCGGGCCCGGGTCGACGTCCCCGGTGACGACGAGCAGCCCGCCGACGCCGGTGAGGTCGGGCAGGCCGCAGGCCCGCCGGGTCAGCGCGGCCAGGAGCGGGTGGCCCGCGTCGAGCAGGGCCGCGTGCTGTCCCGCGCCGAGCCGGGTCCGGGCGACCCGGTCGAGCCCGGGGTCCGCGACCGGTGGACGCAGGCTCGCGAACGACGCCGAGCGGCGTGCGCGGAGCACGGCCGCCGGGTGCGGATCCGCGCTCGCACCGAGCGCGACGGCGCCGTCGGGACCGGGTCCGGTCGTGAGCACGACGCGGGAGCGGTCGCCGTCGGGGACGAGGTGGGCCGTCCGGGGTCGTCGCAGCGTCGCCGCGGCGGCGAGGACGGCGGCGGCCGCGTGGCCGAGGTCGAGCAGCAGCACCGGCAGCGAGCGGGGGCCGTAGCGCCAGGCGGTCCGCTCCGGTGAGAGGTGGAGGACGACGTCCGGGTCGTCGTCGTGGTCGTCGTGGTCGTCGTGGTCCGGGTCGGACAGGGCCGGGACGGCGGCGCCGGGCCGGGCGTGGCTGCCGGGTCCGGTTGCGCCGGGCCGGGCGGGTTCCCGAGCGGGCCCGCCGTCGAGGGCGTGGGCGAGCGGGTCGTAGACGCGACCGGCGTCGCGGCCGTCCGTGGTCGGGTCGTGGACGCAGGCGTCGACCGGGTAGCGGCCGCCCGCCGACGGCACCCGGCGCAGCCGCACCCCGCCGACCACCCGGTCCGGGTCGGCGGCCAGCGACAGCGCCAGCAGTGCACCGGTCCCGGTGCCGTCGCGGGTAAGGGGCACCGGCCGGGCCGCCGTGGTCGCCTCGGCGGGGCGGGTGGTGTGGTCGGTGGGGCCCGGGTCGGCGCCGGACCAGGCGAGCCGGAACGCCGCGGC
>NZ_JAMXSG010000165.1:0-12605 GCF_024124365.1 Pseudonocardia sp. McavD-2-B | reverse complement strand
GCAGCACCCCGGCCGCGGCGAACACCGGCCCGGACGGGCGCTGGCAGCCCGCCGGCACGCTGGCCGAGCGCTTCCGCGCCGCCGGCGTCGCACCCGGTGTCGCGACCGGCGCCTACTGCGGGTCCGGCGTCAACGCCTGCGCCCTGGTGCTCGCGCTGGAGGAGTCCGGCCTCACCACGCCGGACGCCCCGGCCGCGCTGTACCCCGGGTCGTGGTCGGAGTGGAGCGCCGACCCGGACCGGCCGGCCGAGACCGGGGACCGGCCGTGGGCCGCGCGGGAGTGACCGCGCCCGCCGGCCTGGCATACGGTTCCGGCCCATGAGCGCTCGCACGTCGGTGGTGTGGACTCCGGAGTTCCTGACCTACCAGCTGTCCGACGACCACCCCCTCAACCCGGTGCGGCTGGAGCTGATGATGGAGCTGTCCCGCGGGCTGGGGGTGCTCGACGGCGTCGACCCGGTCGTCCCGGAGCCGGCGGGCGAGATGGATCTGACCCGGGTGCACACCCCCGGCTTCCAGACCGCGGTGAAGTCCGCGCCGGAGGCGCCGTTCGGCGTCGGCCACGGGCTGGGCACCGCCGACAACCCGATCTTCTTCGGCATGCACGAGGCGTCCGCGCTGATCGCGGGCGGCTCGGTCGCCGCCGCCCGGGAGATCGCCGAGGGCCGCGCGGACCGCGCGGTGAACATGGCGGGCGGGCTGCACCACGCGATGCGTGACCGCGCCGCGGGCTTCTGCGTCTACAACGACTGTTCGGTCGCGATCGCCTGGCTGCTGGAGCAGGGCTACGAGCGCATCGCCTACGTCGACGTCGACGTCCACCACGGCGACGGCGTGCAGGACTGCTTCTACGACGACCCCCGGGTGCTGACGATCTCGCTGCACCAGCACCCGCTCACGCTGTGGCCGGGCACCGGCTGGGCGGGGGAGATCGGCCGCGGTGCCGGCGAGGGCTACGCCGTCAACGTCTCGCTGCCCCCCGGCACCGGCGACGCGGGCTGGCTGCGGGCCTTCCACGGCGTCGTCCCGTCGCTGCTGGAGTCGTTCCGTCCGCAGGTGCTGGTCACCGAGTGCGGCGCGGACACCCACTCCGAGGACCCGCTGGCGAACCTGGAGCTGTCCGTCGACGGCCACCGGGCCATCTACCACGCGTTGCGCGAGATGGCCGAGACCACCGCAGGCGGCAAGTGGCTGGTGCTCGGCGGCGGCGGGTACGCGCTCTACCGGGTGGTCCCGCGCTCGTGGACGCACCTGATGGCCGTCGCCCTGGACCGCGACCTGGACCCGGACACCTCCATCCCCGCGGACTGGACCGCGCTCGCGGCGACCCGGACCCGTTCGCCGCTGCCGGTCTCGATGTCCGACGGGGCCGACCCGGCGTTCGAGCGGTGGGGCGGCTCGTTCGGCGAGCGCGTCGACTCGGCGATCCTGGAGACCCGTCGTGCGGTGTTCCCGCTGCACGGCCTCGACCCCGACGACCCGCGGGACTGAGACCGACCATGACCGAGAAGACCGACGAGACCCCGGCCGGCGCCCCCGGGCACCCCTACCCGCGGCACTGGGAGGCCGACGTCGTCGCCTCCGACGGCGGGATCGTGCACCTGCGCCCGATCCTGCCCGGCGACGCCGACGCGCTGCTCGCCTTCCACTCCAAGCTGTCCGACCGCACCCGCTACCTGCGTTACTTCGGCCCGTACCCGCGGATCTCGGCGCGGGACCTGGAGCGGTTCACCGTCGTCGACCACCGGACCCGGGTCGCGTTCCTGGCGCTGCTCGGCGACGAGATCATCGCGGTCGGCCGCTACGAGGGGCTGACCCCCGGCGGCGGGGCGGCCGCCCAGGAGGGAGCGGGCACCGACAAGCCGGTCACCTCCGCGGAGGTCGCGTTCGTCGTCCGCGACGACCACCAGTCCCGCGGCCTCGGCTCGATCCTGCTCGAGCACCTCGCCGCCGCGGCCCGGGAGAACGGGCTGTCCCGGTTCGAGGCCGAGGTGCTGGTGGAGAACCACGCCATGGTGCGGGTGTTCCGTGAGGCCGGCTACGGCGTCACACGAGCCTTCGCCGAGGGTGTCCTGCACCTCGAGTTCGACATCGACCCCACCGAGAAGTCGATCGCGGTCCGCTACTCGCGCGAGCAGGCCGCCGAGGCCCGCAGCGTCGCGAACCTGCTGCACCCGACCTCGGTGGCGGTGATCGGTGCGTCCGCGGACGAGACCAAGATCGGCCACGCCGTCCTGCTGAACCTGCTGCGCGCCGGGTTCACCGGCCCCGTCTACCCGGTCAACCCCGACGCCCGCTCGGTGCGGGGCGTGCGCGCCTACCCGTCGGTGATCGACATCCCGGACGAGGTGGACCTCGCGGTCGTCGCCGTCCCGGCCGCGAACATCGACGAGGTCATGGACTCCTGCCTGGCCAAGGGCGTGAAGGTGCTGGTCGTGATCAGCTCCGGCTTCGCCGACGCCGGCGACGACGGCGGCACCGTCGCCGAGCGCAGGCTGGTCGCCGAGGCGCGGGCGCACGGGATGCGGGTGGTCGGGCCGAACGCACTCGGCGTCGCCAACCCCGACCCGTCGGTGCGGCTCAACGCGACCCTCGCCCCGTGGATGCCCGGGTACGGGCGCACCGGGTTCTTCTGCCAGTCCGGCGCGCTCGGCAGCGCCATCCTCGCCAACGCCCGCACCCGCGGGCTGGGCCTGTCGTCGTTCGTGTCGGCCGGCAACCGCGCCGACGTGTCCGGCAACGACCTGATGCAGTACTGGCAGACCGACCCCAGCACCGAGCAGGTGCTGCTCTACCTGGAGACCTTCGGCAACCCGCGCAAGTTCGCCCGGGTCGCCCGCAGGCTGGCCCGCACCAAGCCGGTGATCGCGGTGAAGTCCGGCCGGCACACCGGGACGCTGCCGTCGCTGGCCTCGGTCGGGGCGCCGATCGACGAGTCCAGCGTGCAGGCGCTGTTCGAGCAGTCCGGCGTCATCCGCGTGCAGACGCTGCCGCAGATGTTCGACACCGCCCTGCTCATCGCCCACCAGCCGCTGCCGAAGGGCCGCCGGGTCGCGGTCGTCGGCAACTCCACCGCAGTCAACCTGCTGGTCCTCGACGGGCTGCTCGACGAGGGCCTGGAGCTGGCGGGGGACCCGGTCGACGTCGGCACCCAGGCCTCGCCGGAGGCGTTCGCCGGCGCGGTCCGCGCGACCCTGGACGGCGACGCCCGCCCGGACGCGCTCATCGCGGTGTTCGTCCCGCCGGTCGCGGTGGCCGGCCGGGACCACGCGCACGCCCTGCGCGACGCCGCGGACGGTGCCGGGGTCCCGGTCATCGCGGTGTTCCTCGCCGCCGAGGGCATCCCGGCGGAGCTGTCGGTACCCGGCGCCGACGGCACGCCCGGCCGCGGGTCGGTGCCGAGCTTCGCCAGCCCCGAGCGGGCCACGTCGGCGCTGGGCCGGGTCAGCCGCTACGCGCAGTGGCGTGACACCCCGGTCGGGGAGTTCGTCGTGCCCGAGGGCATCGACGCCGACCGCGCGCGGGAGCTCATCGCGTCGTTCGGGCCGGACAGCCGGCACACCCTCACCGACGACGAGGCCGTCGACCTGCTCGCCTGCTACGGCCTGGAGGTGATCACCTTCCGCCGGGCCAAGGGCGCCGACGACGCCGTCGCCGCCGCCGAGCAGCTCGGCTACCCGGTGGTCATCAAGGCGACCGCGGACCAGTGGCGGCACCGCGGCGACTTCGTCGGGGTGCGCCTGGACCTGGTCTCGGAGGAGGCCCTGCGCGTCGCGCACGCGGAGCTGTCGCGGGTGACCGGGTCCGACGAGGTCTACGTGCAGCGGATGGCCCCGAAGGGCACGTCGTGCACGGTGGAGGTCGTCGACGACCCGTCGTTCGGGTCGCTGGTCGCGTTCGGGCTGTCCGGGATGGCGACCGAGCTGCTCGACGACCGCGCCTACCGGGTCCTGCCGGTCTCGACCGAGGACGCGGCCCGGCTGGTGCGGGCCCCGCGCGCGGCGCCGCTGCTCACCGGCTACCGCGGCACGGACCCGGTCGACCTCGCCGCGCTGGAGGACGTCGTGCTGCGGATCGGGCGGCTCGTCGAGGACCTGCCGCAGGTCCGCTCGCTCGCCCTCGACCCGGTGCTGGCCTCGCCGCAGGGCGCGTTCGTGGCCGGGGCCCGGGTGACGATCGGCCCGGTGCCCGACCGCCGTGACGCGGGCCCCCGCCGCCTGCGCTGACCCGCCCGCCCACTCCCGGGAGCCCCCGGTGTCGTCGCCGGGCACCCGCCGGGTGGCCCCCAGGGGAACCTTCGTGGCTTAGAGCGCTACGAGGGTTCCCCTGGGTGCACGGCGCGCCGTGCACGGGGGCCGCGGGCACACCCCCGGGGGGCGGGCGTCGCAGCGGTCAGGTGCGGAAGGTGACCTGCAGGGTCGGGGCGCTGGTGTCGGCGAAGAAGTCGTTGCCCTTGTCGTCCATCACGACGAACGCCGGGAAGTCCTCGACCTCGATCTTCCAGACCGCCTCCATGCCGAGCTCGGGGTACTCGAGCACGTCGACCTTGCGGATGCAGTCCTGGGCCAGGCGGGCGGCCGGGCCGCCGATGGAGCCCAGGTAGAAGCCGCCGTTCGCGGCGCAGGAGTCCACGACCTGCTTCGACCGGTTCCCCTTCGCCAGCATCACCAGGGACCCGCCGGCCTCCTGGAACTGCTGGACGTAGGAGTCCATCCGACCGGCCGTCGTCGGACCGAAGGAGCCCGAGGCGTAGCCCTCGGGGGTCTTGGCCGGTCCGGCGTAGTAGACGGCGTGGTCCTTGAGGTACTGCGGCATCGGCTCGCCGGCGTCGAGCCGCTCGGCGATCTTGGCGTGCGCGATGTCGCGGGCGACGACCAGCGGCCCGGTCAGCGACAGCCGGGTCTTCACCGGCAGCTGCGACAGCTGGGCGCGGATCTCGTCCATCGGCCGGTTCAGGTCGACCCGCACGACCTCGTCGGACAGGTCGGCGTCGGTGGCCTCGGGCAGGTACTGGGCCGGGTCGCGCTCCAGCTGCTCCAGGTAGACCCCGGACGGGGTGATCTTCGCCTTGGCCTGGCGGTCCGCCGAGCAGGACACCGCGACGCCGACCGGCAGCGAGGCGCCGTGCCGGGGCAGCCGGATGACGCGCACGTCGTGGCAGAAGTACTTGCCGCCGAACTGGGCGCCGATCCCGAAGTTGCGGGTCAGCTCCAGGACCTGCTGCTCCAGGTCGGTGTCGCGGATGGCGTGCCCGAGCGGCGAGCCCTCGGTCGGCAGGTTGTCCAGGTAGCGGGCCGAGGCCAGCTTGGCGACCTTCAGGTTGAACTCCGCCGACATGCCGCCGACGACGATCGCCAGGTGGTACGGCGGGCAGGCCGCGGTACCGAGGCTGCGCAGCTTCTCGTCCAGGAACGCCGCGAGCCGCTTCGGGTTCAGCAGTGCCTTCGTCTCCTGGTAGAGGAAGGTCTTGTTGGCCGAGCCGCCGCCCTTGGCCATGACCAGGAACTCGTAGTACGGGTCCCGGCCCGGCTTGGCGTACAGCTCGACCTGCGCGGGCAGGTTGGTGCCGGTGTTCTTCTCGTCCCAGAAGCTGATCGGCGCCATCTGGCTGTAGCGCAGGTTCAGCTCCTGGTAGGCCTCGAAGACCCCGCGCGACACCGCGGCCTCGTCGTCGCCGCCGGTCAGCACGGTCTCGGTCTTCTTGCCGACGACGATCGCGGTGCCGGTGTCCTGACACATCGGCAGCACCCCGCCCGCGGACACGCAGGCGTTGCGCAGCAGGTCGGTGGCGACGAACCGGTCGTTGCCGGACGCCTCGGGGTCGTCGATGATGGCGCGCAGCTGCTTCAGGTGCGAGGGTCGCAGCAGGTGCTGGATATCGGTGACGGCCGCGCGGACCAGTCCGGTGATCGTCTCGGGCGGGACCTCGAGAAAGGTGCGGCCCGCGGCCTCGGTCACGGTTCCCGCGGGCAGGTCGAGCTCGCGGTACTCGGTGTCGTCCGGGCCGAGCGGGAGCACGTCGGTGTGGTGGAACTCGGGCATGGCGGGGACGCTACCGGCCGTCGCCGGGCGGGCACCGCAGGCGGAGACGCAGACGTCGTGTGAGGCGCACTAAACGGACGACCCTCCGGTTAGTGTTGTAGTGTGGGCCACATGCCTGGCTCGATCCTGGGAACCTCCGTCCGCCGCGTCGAGGACGCCGACCTGATCACCGGTGCGAGCACCTTCGTCGGCAACCTGGTCCACGGTGCCGACGCACCGGCGGGCCTGGCCCACGTGGCGTTCGTCCGCTCGCCGGTGGCGCACGCGCTGCTCACCGGTATCGACACCACCGAGGCCGCGGCCGCGCCCGGCGTCCTCGCCGTGTACACCGCGGCCGACCTCGACCTGCCCGCCCACCACGGCCTGATGGTCCTCAACCCGGCGCTGCCGCGCCCGCCGCTGGCGACCGACCGGGTGCGGTTCGTCGGCGAGGCGGTGGCGCTGGTCGTCGCCGAGAGCCGCGCCGCCGCCGTCGACGCCACCGAGCTCGTCGAGGTCGGCTACGACCCGCTGCCCGCGGTCACCGACATCGAGGCCGCGCTCGCCGACGACGCTCCGCTGCAGTTCCCCGACCAGGGCAGCAACCTGGCCGCGGGCGAGCGGGGGACCGGCGACCCGCTCGACGGCGCCGAGGTCGTCGTTCGGGCGCGGATGGTGAACCAGCGCGTCGCGGCCGTCCCGATGGAGGGCAACGCGATCGTCGCCGACCCCACCACCACCGACTTCCCGCTCACCGTGCACGTCTCCACCCAGATGCCGCACGGCTTCCGCACCCAGCTCGCCGGACTGGCCGGGCTGGAGACCGACCAGGTCCGGGTGATCGCCCCGCACGTCGGCGGCGGGTTCGGCGCGAAGGCCGGTGTGCTCGCCGAGCACACCGCGACCGTCGCCGCCGCCCGGGCGCTGGGGCGGCCGCTGGCCTGGGTCGAGACCCGCTCGGAGAACCTCGTCTCGATGCCGCACGGCCGCGGCCAGGTCGGCTATTACGAGCTCGGCCTCACCCGCGACGGCCGGATGACCGGCCTGCGCGTGCGGGTCGTCGGGGACGCCGGGGCCTACGCCGGCTTCGGCGGCGCGCTCCCGCTGCGCACCACCTACCTCATGGCGACCGGCGTCTACGACATCACGAACCTGCGCTACGACGCCGTCTCCGCGCTGACCAACACCACCCCGATGGGCGCCTTCCGCGGCGCGGGACGCCCCGAGGCCGCCGCCCACCTGGAGCGCCTGGTCGACGTCGCCGCCGCCGAGCTGGGCATCGACCCGGTCGAGCTGCGCCGGCGCAACCTGCTCGCGCCCGACGTCTTCCCGTACACCACCCCGACCGGCGCCCGCTACGACGTCGGCGACTACGACCTGCCGCTGCGCGAGGCCCTGCGCATCGCCGGCTACGACGAGCTGCGCGCCGAACAGGCCCGCCGCCGCGCGGCGGGCGACCCGGTGCGTCTGGGCATCGGCATCGCGGTCTATGTCGAGGTCACCGCCGGGGGCGGGGGCGGCGAGTACGGCTCGGTGACCGTGCACGCCGACGGCACGGCGACCGTGTCGGCCGGCACCTCGGCGCACGGTCAGGGGCACGCGACCTCGTTCGCGATGCTGGTGTCGGACCGGCTCGGCATCCCGATGGACCGGATCCGCTACGTCCAGTCCGACACCGCGCTCGTCCCGCGCGGCGCAGGGACCGGCGGCTCACGGTCGCTGCAGCTCGGCGGGACCGCGGTGTCCGAGGCCGCGCACGAGCTGTACGAGCGGGCCCGCAAGCTCGCCGCGCACCTGCTGGAGGCCGCCGCGGAGGACGTCGAGATCACCGACGAGGGCATCTTCGGCGTCGCCGGTGTGCCCGGCGGCCCGACCGCGACCTGGAGCGACGTGCACCGCCAGGCCGCCGCCACGGGGGAGGAGCTGCACGTCGGGCTCGACTCCGCGCAGGACGGGGCGACCTTCCCGTTCGGGGCGCACCTGTCGGTGGTCGAGGTCGACACCGACACCGGCCGGGTCACCCCGCGCCGGCACGTCGCCGTCGACGACTGCGGGCGGATCCTGAACCCGCTGCTCGTCGAAGGCCAGCAGCACGGCGGGCTCGCCCAGGGCGTCGCCCAGGCGCTGCACGAGGAGGTCCTGTTCGACGACGAGGGCCAGCCCCTGACCTCCAGCCTCGCCGCGTACACGATCCCGACCGCGGCCGACCTGTTCTCCTTCGAGACCGCGACGACCGAGACCCCGACCCCGCTGAACTCGCTCGGCGCCAAGGGAATCGGCGAGTCCGCGACGATCGGGTCGACCCCCGCGGTGCAGAACGCCGTGGTCGATGCACTGTCGGACCTGGGTGTGCGGCACATCGACCTGCCCTGCACCCCCGAGCGGGTGTGGCGGGCGGTCGCCGCGGCCCGCGCCGGGGCGCCGGAGCAGGCGTGGCGGGAGCCGCCCGCGGTCTTCGACGACCTGCCCGTGCGCGGCGGTGGCGCCGAGGACGACGCCGCGATCTGACCCGGGTGCCGGCCCGGGTCGGTCACCGCCGGGCCGTGGGAGTGCCGTGGCGGATCCACACCCGCTGTCCGGCATCCACACCTGCTGCAACGGGTGTGGTCACCGGACAGCGGGTGTGGCTGCGGACCGCCACGAGGCCGGGTCGGCGAGGGCGGGCGGTCACCTGCGGGCGGGACGGGTGGCGCCGCACCGGCGGGGCGGATGCCCGGACGGGGCCGCCCCGTCGCCGTGGTGGCGGAACGTGTGTCGCGGTCCGTCGACGGTGTCAGCCGTACGGGTGAGTTCGGCCCGTCCACCGGCCGGGACGCGCGGTAACCCACCCCCTGACTGTCCCGCGGGCCCCCGGTGGCGCAGACTCTCCGCCGGACGGCAACCGATACCGGGAGGCACCCGCACGATGAGGCTCGCGACGATCCGGACCGCGACCGGGCACCGGGCGGTGCGCGTCGACGGCGACACCGCCGTCGAGACGGGGGAGACCGACGTGCGGGCGCTGCTGGAGCGCCCCGACTGGGCCGAGCACGCCGCGGGCGCGGCGGGCCCGGTGCACGAGACCGCGGGCCTGGACTACGCGCCGCTGGTGCCGTCGCCCGAGAAGATCATCTGCATCGGGCTGAACTACCGCGACCACGTGCTCGAGATGGGCAACGAGCTGCCCGAGTACCCGACGGTCTTCGGCAAGTACGCGCCCGCCCTGATCGGCGCGTACGACGAGATCGAGCTGCCCGAGCAGTCCGACCGGGTGGACTACGAGGCCGAGCTCGTCGTCGTCATCGGTCGCTCGGTCCGGCGCGCCGACCGCGAGGCGGCCGCGGCCGCGATCGCCGGGTACACCGTGCTCAACGACGTGTCGATGCGCGACTACCAACGGCGTACCAAGCAGTTCCTGCAGGGCAAGACCTGGGAGCACTCGACGCCGCTCGGGCCGGTGCTGGTCACCCCCGACGAGCTGCCCGCCGACCCGGCCGCCGGTGGCGCGCTGCGGATCTCCTCGGAGCTGTCCGGGGAGACCATGCAGGACTCCACGACCGACCAGCTCGTGTTCGGCGCGGTGGACCTGGTCGTCTACCTGTCGGAGATCCTCACGCTCAACCCGGGCGACGTCATCGCCACCGGCACCCCGGGCGGCGTCGGCGACGCGCGCACGCCCCCGCGCTACCTCACCGACGGCGCCGAGATCGTCACCGCGGTGGAGGGGATCGGCGAGTGCCGCAACGTGTGCCGGGCGGTGCGGTGACTCCCGCACGCACCCCCGGCGACGGCCACGCCGTCGTCCCGCCGCCGGTGGGCGACGCGCTGGCCTGGGCCGGCGACGGCCAGGCCCACCTGCGCGGGCTGATGACCCGGATGGCGGGCGAGGCGTTCCGCGCCCCGTCGGCGCTGCCGGGCTGGACCCGCGCGCACGTGCTCACCCACCTGGCCCGCAACGCCGACGCCATGGTGAACCTGCTGACCTGGGCGCGGACCGGCGTCGAGACCCCGGCCTACCGCGATCCCGCGTCCCGCGACGCCGACATCGAGGCCGGGGCCGGGCGCAGCTCCGACGAGATCCGCGCCGACGTCGTCGCCTCCTCCGACCGGCTCGCCGACGCGGTCCGGGCGATGCCCGAGAAGGCCTGGTCGGCGACCGTGCGCAACCCGCAGGGCGTCGAGATGCCGGTGACGGCGGTGCCCTGGAACCGGGCGCGCGAGGTGTGGATCCACGCCGTCGACCTCGATGTCGGCGCCTCGTTCAAGGACCTGCCGATCCCGATGCGGGAGGTGCTGGTCGCCGACGTGGTCGCGCGGCTGGAGCGCAAGCCCGGCTGCCCGCACGTGCGCCTGGAGGAGGTCCGCACCGGCGCGACGCTGGAGTTCGGGCCGGGGCCCGCCGGGCCGGACGGCGCCGAGCCGCGCGACCTCGGCACGGTCCGCGGCAAGGCGCACGACATCATCGCCTGGCTGCTCGGCCGCCCGTTCGACAAGGGCCTGCGCGACGCCGACGGGAAGCTCCCGCCGCCGCTACCGGTCTGGCTCTGATCCCGGCTCCGCCGCGGGCAGGTCGCGGCCCTCGAGCGCGTCCAGGCGGGCGGTGGCCCGGCCGAGCTGGCGGGCCATCTCGTCGAGCCGGGCCTGCAGCAGCGCCATCTCCGCGGTGAGCACGGCGACCGCGCCCGCCGCGGCGACCGGGTCGCCGATCAGGTCGTCGGCCTCGGTGCCGTGCGGGTCGGGGTGCTCGGCGAACCCCGCCGCGTCGTCGGGCGTGGTCAGCGGGCCCGCCGCGACGTCGTCGGGCAGCAGGGTGAGCTCGGCCAGCTCGGCGAAGCGCTGCGCCGACAGCACCGGGCGCGCCCCGGCGCATCGCAGGCACACCGGTTCCAGCCGGCGCCAGCCGTGCTGCCCGGATCCGGTGTCGGCCAGCACCGCGACCCGCGCCCCGCAGCGGCAGGGCCGCATCCGGATCGTGCGCACCCGCTGCCGGGCGTAGCGCAGGCCCAGCTCGTAGCGACGGAACCGGCCGGAGACGGCCACCTCGAGCAGGATCGCGCCCTGGTGCTCGGGCGCGCACGCCAGCTCGCGGGCGTCGTCGGCGGTGTGGAAGCAGTAGAACCCGCAGTCGCACCACCGCGACGGGCAGGCGTGCCGGCAACCGTGCGCACACACCGCGTCGTCGACGGTGCGGTAGACGTGCGCCCGCCCGAGCGTCACACCGCTGAAGCCCGCCGTCGTGCCGTCCGCGGACAGCATCGGGAACGCCAGCTTGTGGCCCTCCAGCGGGCCGGTCGGGTACTCCAGCGGGGTCCGGCGGAACAGCCCGCGCACCCGGTCAGTCCTCGCGGGACCCCGAGTGCGCCGGCTGCGGGGCGGCCGGCGTCCACTCGGTGAACTCGGGCTCGACGGTGCGCGCCGGGCGCGGGCGCTCCTGGGCGTCGGCCACCCGGTCGGCCTCGTGGTCCACGGCGAATCCCTCGGAGATCTTGCGGCCCAGCCTCATGACGCCTCCCGTGTGCTCCGGGTCCCGGCCACCTGGTGGAGTGGCCGCCGTCACCAGGCTGACCGTTCGGCGCGGGGTTGTCCAGGGCGGAACGGGTGAGGAGGAGGCCGGGACGGATCACAGCCGGCGCCGGGCCCGACCTCGGTAACGTCCTGTGCCAGGACGGGGACCGGGGGTGGTCGATGCGGGGCGAGGCGCGCTACGGGCTCGAGCACGAGCTCGCGCTGCTGCGGGACGACGGGACGGTGGCCGACCACCGGTCGCTGACCCACGCTCAGGTCGCGGCGGTCGTGGACGAGCTGCCGGAGCTGCCCGGGGACCAGCCGGACCTGCGGATCGGCGACGCCGGCATCCGCCGCAAGCGCTGGTACGCCGAGGGCTACGAGCGCCTCGACGAGAACGGCGGGCTGCTCCGGTTCGACCCCAAGGGCATCGAGATCCGGACCCGCGTGCACGACTCGGTCGAGGCCGCCGTCGACGCGCTGGCCGCCGACGCGGTCACCCTGGCTGCGGTGGCCGCCCGGCACGGACTGCGCCCCGTCGCGTTCGCCCACCACCCGCAGCTGTCGGCCTACCGGCTGGACCCGCCGCCGAACGCCCACGAGCGGGCGCTGATGGCGGCCTCGCCGGAGGAGCGGACCTCGCACCTGCACATGGTGACCTGGGGGCCGGACCTGAACCTGTCGTTCCCCGAGTCGGGCACCGACCCCGCCGTGCTGGCCGACGCGGCGGCGAAGCTGACCTTCTACAGCCCCTACCTGGTGCCGTGGTCGTTCTCCTCACCGTTCCGCGACGGCCGTGTCTGGGGCGGGCTGTCGGCACGCACCGCGCGTCGCACCGGGGCGCGCCCGGCGGCGCTGGCCTACCTGCCGCCCGACGCCCCGCTGATGGTGACCGACCCCAGCCTGGTGCGGCACGCGGGCATCCCCGGGGAGGTGGGGCGGATCGAGTTCAAGGCGTTCGACGCCGTCCCGGCGGTCGCGGGGGAGGAGCCCGCCGACGGCGTGGGCACCGACCTGCCCGCGGCGCTGCTGAGCCTGCTGACCGGCCTGCTGCGCGACGACACGCTGCCCGGCCGGCGTCGGACCCCGGACGCGGCGGC
>NZ_JAMXSG010000164.1:0-12702 GCF_024124365.1 Pseudonocardia sp. McavD-2-B | reverse complement strand
GGTCGCCGACCTGGGGGGCCGGGTCGTCGTCGCCGACGTCTCCGAGGCCGGCGCCGCGGAGACCGTCGACCTGGTGACCCGGCGGCACGGGCCCGGGCGCGCGGTGGCCGCGGTCGTCGACGTCGCCGACGAGGCCGCCGTCGCCGCCCTCGCCGAGCGGGTCGCGGCCGAGCACGGGGTGCCCGACCTCGTCGTCAACAACGCCGGGATCGCCGTCGCCGGATCGTTCGCCGACACCACGGCGCAGGAGTGGCAGCGGATCGTCGACGTGAACCTGTGGGGCGTCGTGCACGGCTGCCGGCACTTCGGCGCGCTGCTCGCCGCGCACGGCGAGGGCGGCACGATCGTCAACACCGCCTCGGCGGCGGCGTACCTCCCGTCGCGCTCGCTGCCGGCCTACGCCACGACCAAGGCGGCGGTGCTGATGCTGTCGCAGTGCCTGCGCGCCGAGCTGGCGGGCGCCGGGGTGGGGGTCACCGCGCTGTGCCCCGGGTTCGTCGACACCCCGATCACCGGGGCGACCCGCTTCGCCGGTACCGACGACGCCACCCAGGCCGTCCGCCGCCGCGACGCCGCGGCCGCGTACACCCGGCGCGGGTACACCCCGCAGCGCGTCGCCGCCCGGCTGGTCCGCGCCGTCGAGCGGGACCTGCCGATCGCCCCGGTCACCGCCGAGGCGCACGTCGGGCTGCTCGCGTCCCGGCTGTCCCCCGGCCTCGTCCGCGCGCTCGCCCGCGTCGACGGCACCCGCTGAGTACGAGAGGAGCGTCCACGATGACCGCCGACCCGACCGAGGACCGGATCGCACTCCAGGCCCGCGACGTCCGTTTCGACTTCACCGAGCTGCGGACCGACTGGATCCCCGGCGAGCCGTTCGCCTCGCACCTGATCGACGTGCTGCACCTGCTGCTGCCCGAGGGCGAGCGCTGGTTCGTGGACGTCTTCTCCCGCGCGCTACCGATGGTCCGTGACGAGGCGCTGGCCGAGGACGTGCGCGGGTTCATCGGCCAGGAGGCCGTGCACGCGACCTCGCACCAGGGCGCGCTGGACCACCTCGTCGAGGCGGGCGTCGACGTGACCCGCTTCGTCGAGCAGGTCGAGTGGATCTTCAAGGAGCTGCTCGGCGACCGCGGTCTGACCGGCGACGCGGCCCGGGAGTGGCTGGTGGAGCGGGTCGGGCTGATCGCGGCGATCGAGCACTTCACCGCCGTCCTCGGCTCCTGGATCCTCGACTCCGCCGCGCTGGACGCGGCCGGGGCCGACCCGCACATGCTGGACATGCTGCGCTGGCACGGTGCCGAGGAGGTCGAGCACCGCAACGTCGCGCACGACCTCTACACCCACCTCGACGGCCGCTGGCTGCGCCGGATCCGGGCGATGGCGGTGGCCGGCCCGGCGCTGGCGAAGCTGTGGGTCGACGGCACCCGGCACCTGTGCGCCCGCGACCCGCACCTGCGCGGGACACCGCAGCGCCGGGCCCGGCTGCGCGACTACCTGCGGGACTCCCGGCGCGGGCTGGTGCCCGGGCCGTGGCTGTTCGCCCGCGCCGTCCTGACCTACCTCAGCCCGCGGTTCCACCCGGCCGCGCACGGCGACACCGACGCCGCGGTGGCCTACCTCGCGGTCTCCCCCGCCGCCCGCGCCGCCGAG
The DNA here is from genome assembly GCF_024124365.1 of Pseudonocardia sp. McavD-2-B. Taxonomy (NCBI): domain Bacteria; kingdom Bacillati; phylum Actinomycetota; class Actinomycetes; order Pseudonocardiales; family Pseudonocardiaceae; genus Pseudonocardia; species Pseudonocardia sp. McavD-2-B. The sequence goes on along the minus strand of NZ_JAMXSG010000164.1, from coordinate 11,052 downwards.
GCGGGCCACGCCGGCCCGGCCGAGGGGTCCGCGGCATGAGTCCCGCGCTGCTGCCCGGCACGGGCTCGACCGCGCCGCCGCCGCACCCGAACCGCGGGGCCACCGCGCTGTCGGTGCTCACCGCCGTGACCCAGACCCTCGCGACGGCCGGTGCCCGGCGCCGCCGCCCGGTCGCCCCGGTGGACCGCACGCTGCTCGTCGAGGTGCACGCCGTGCGCCGTCCCTGCCCCGACGTCGCCGAGCTCGACCTCGTCCCGGCGGGCGCCGAGCCGCTTCCGGGCTGGCGGCCGGGCGCGCACGTCGACGTCGAGCTGCCCTCGGGGGTCATGCGCCAGTACTCGCTGTGCGGCGCCCCGGGCGACCGGTCGGTGTACCGGATCGCGGTACGGCAGGTGCCCGGGGGCACCGGCTCGCACGAGATGCACGCCCTGCGCCCCGGGGTGCGGCTGCGGCTGCACGGCCCGCGCAACGCCTTCCCGCTGGCCACGGCGCCGTCGTACCTGTTCGTCGCCGGCGGCATCGGGATCACCCCGATCGCGCCGATGGTCCGGGCCGCGCACGCCGCCGGGGTGCCGTGGCGGCTGGTGCACACCGGCCGGGACCGGGCGTCGATGCCACTGTCGGACGCACTGGCCGTGCTGGCCCCGGACCGGGTCCTGCGCCGCCCCGACGACGTCGCGGGTGTCCCGTCGGCGGCCGAGCTGCTGTCCGGGACCGACGCCGACGCCGCCGTCTACTGCTGCGGCCCGCCGCCGATGATCGAGTCGCTGCGCCGGGCGCTCCCCGCAGGGCAGCGGTTCCACTCCGAGCGGTTCTCCCCACCCCCGATCCGCGACGGCCGCCCGTTCACCGTCCGGATCGCCGGTGGCCCGGACGTCGCGGTCCCCGCCGACCGCACCGCGCTGGACGCGGTCCGCGCGCTGCGCCCGGACGTGCCGTACTCGTGCCGGCAGGGGTTCTGCGGGACCTGCCACGTCCGGCTCGTGGAGGGCACCACCGTGGGCGACCCGGCCGGGCCGGGTCTGACCGCGCTGTGTGTCGGGCGGGCCACGGACGGGACGATCGTCGTCGATCTCGGGCGCTGAGGCGTGGGGTCCGTACCCTCGTCGGTGATGACCTCACCCGCACGTCCACCCCGGCGTATGACGCCCGAGGCCCGCCGCGCACAGCTCGTGTCCGCCGCGCTCGACCTCTACGGCGCCCGCTCGCCGGAGGAGGTGGCCGTCGAGGACGTCACCCGGGCCGCGGACGTGTCCCGGGCGCTGTTCTACCGGTACTTCTCCGGGATGGAGGAGCTGCACGTGGCGGCGCTGGGCAGCGTCGCCGAGGAGCTCATCGACCGGGTCGCGCTGCCCACCGACGGCCCGCTGGACGGGCAGCTGGCCGACGCGCTGGACGTGTTCCTCGACGTCGTCGGCCGGCACTCGCGGGCCTACATCGCGCTGCTGCGCAGCGGTTCGGTCGTCTCCACCGGGGAGACCGACGCCATGGTCGACGGCGTGCGCGACCACATCGTGGACCTGCTGTGCGTGCGCGGCGGCGTCCCCGACCCGACCCCGCTGCAGCTGATGACCCTGCGCGGCTGGGTCGCGCTGGTCGAGGGCTCGGTGCTGGTGTGGCTGGAGGCGGGCCGGGTGCCCGCCCACGCCGAGCTGCGGGACTGGCTGGTGGAGCAGCTGTTCGCGATGCTCGGGGTCACCGTGGCCCGCGATCCGGACGCTCAGTTCTCCACGACGCCGAGCGCGTTGGGCACCAGCCGGTAGGCGTCCTCGGACGGGCTGTTCACGACCTGGTCGCGGAACACCATCGTCGAGGAGCCGCCGCCGTCGAGGTTGACGCCGTCGACGGCGCCCGCCCGGCGCAACTGCTCGGCGGTCTCGGCCAGGGTGATCCCGACCGAGGTCGACTCGCGGCCGTCGGCGGTGAGCAGGATCAGCCGCCCCTGCGCGGTGAGGCCCGCGGCGCTGCGCGGGTCGCGCGAGCGGGCGTCCAACCCGGCGACGGGTGTGCCGTCGCGCAGGATCGGTGACGCCCCGACCGCGGTCCGCGGCACGGTCCCCGACGCGGCGGTGAGCGCCTGCCGCACGGTGACACGGTCGCCGACGGCAAGCCCGCGCAGCGCGGCGGCGCCCTGGTCGCGGCCGGCGAGGACCTGTTCCCCGGCCGGGATCGCTCCCCCGCCGGGCGGGCCGACGGCGGTGACCGCGCCGTCGCGGAGCACGACCTCGAACCGGTCCGGTGCGCACGGCGCGTCCCGGTCGGTGTCGCTGCCGCACAGCGTGGCGGCCCGGTCGCCCGCCCAGTCGGAGGTGAACAGCCCGATCCCGCCGACGGGCACGGCGTAGGCGTTGAGGGTGTCGATGCGCAGGCGGCCCTCCGGCCCGGTCGCGGACGCGTCGAGGGTGAGCCGGTCCAGGCGGGGGGTGCCGTCGTCGTCGATCGCGAGGACGTCGCCCTGCTGGGCGCCGGGGACGCCCGGGGCGAGCCGCCGCCCGGGCGGCACGGCGGAGGTGAGTGCCCGGCCGTCGCGGACCGAGGGGCCGGCCGGGGCGTTGCTGCGGGCCAGGTCGAAGAAGTCGCCGTTGATCGCGGCGACGGCGCCGCCGCGCCGGGCGTGCGCGGGCACCGACGACCGCTCCCCGACCGTTGCGCCGGTGAGCAGGGTGGCGCGCAGCTCGGACCGGTTCAGGTCGGCGACGACGATGTCGACGGTCACCGGCCCGGCCGGGGTGCCGACCCGCTCCTCGCGATGGGTGATCGCGGGGGCCTGGGGGGCCGGGGCGACGGGCGCCGCGGCCGGGCCCGGGGCGGCACCGGGTGCGGCGGACCCGGCCCCTGCCGCGGGCGATGCCGCGGACGCGGTGGCCGCGACGGGGTGCGCCTCCCGGACGGGGGCCGCGGACGCCTGCTGGGTGGCCGGTACCAGTACCCCGATCACGACCGCCGCCGCCACCGCCGCGCCCCGGCTGCCCGTCCACCCCACCATGCCCGCACTCCCCCGATCGCCACCCCGGCCGGGACCGAGATGAACACGGCGGTACGGCGACGGCGCGGGGCGTCACGCGTCGGTGGTGCAGTGCCACCTGGTCGGGGTCGCGACGTCCCTCTGCGGGGTGGCCCTGCACCGCGGAACGCGACCGTCGGCACCACGATCACCGGGAGTGGGGCGGCCGGGTGCGGGGGCTGCTCCCCGCGCTCCGCTCCCGGTGGTCATGGCGTGGCGTCAATGCGTACGGTGCGCCGCCCCGGGGTGGTCCTTCGCGAGCCGGGCGCCGTCGCCGGTGCCGTAGCGCTCGCGCAGGGTGGGGCCGCCCGCGTCGGCGGCGGCGGGCATCCGGCCGCGGCGGCGCAGCTCGGGCACGACGTGGGTGACGACGTCGGCCATCGTCCCCGGGGTGACGGCGTAGGCCAGGTTGAAGCCGTCGAGGTCGGCCTCGTCGGCCCAGCGCTCCAGCTCGTCGGCGACACCCGCCCCCGACCCGACGAGGAGCGGCCCGCGCCCGCCGACGGTGATGAACTCCGCGAGCTCCCCCACCGTCCAGTCGCGGTCCGGCCCGGTGAACGACGCCAGCGCCGAGCGGGTCGCGTCGGTCTGCACGTACTCGAGCTTCTGCTCCGGCGAGGCCCCCGCCAGGTCGACGCCGGACCAGCCGCCGAACAGCGCCAGCGCCGCGGACGGGTCGGTCAGCTCCAGGTACTCGGCCAGCGTCGCGCGGGCGGCCGCGTCGGTCTCCCCGGCGATCGCGGTGAGCATGGCGAAGACCTTCACCGAGCGCGGGTCCCGCCCGGCGCGGGCGGCCTCGGCACGCACGGCGTCGACCGAGCGGCGGACCACCGCGGGCGACGGGCCGGACACGAACACGGCCTCGGCGTGGGTGCCGGCGAACCGGGCACCGCGCGGCGACGCGCCCGCCTGGAAGATCACTGGGGTGCGCTGCGGGGACGGCTCGGACAGGAACGGGCCGGGCACGTCGAACCAGCGGCCGTGGTGGGCGATGTCGTGCACCCGGTCCGGCTCGGTGAACACGCCGCGGGCACGGTCGCGGACCACGGCGTCGTCGTCCCAGGAGCCCTCCCACAGCTTGTAGCAGACCTCCAGGAACTCCTCGGCGAGCTCGTAGCGCTCGTCGTGCGGGATCTGCCCGGACCGGCCGAGGTTGCGCGCCGCGGAGTCCAGGTAGGACGTGACGACGTTCCACGCGACCCGGCCGCGGGTGAGGTGGTCGAGGGTGGTGAGCCGCCGCGCCAGCGCGTAGGGGTGCTCGTAGGCGACCGAGACGGTCACCCCGAACCCGAGCCGCGAGGTCACCCCCGCCATCGCGGGGACGAGCAGCAGCGGGTCGGCGAGCGGGACCTGCGCGGCGGCGCGGACGGCGGCGTCACGGGAGCCGCCGTAGACGTCGTAGACGCCGAGGACGTCGGCGAGGAACAGCGCGTCGAAACCGCCGTCCTCCAGCATGCGGGCCAGCGAGGTCCAGTGGTCGAGGTCGGTGTAGCGGTGCCCCTCGTCGGACGGGTGGCGCCACAGCCCGGCGGACTGGTGGCCCACACAGGCCATGTCGAAGGCGTTGAGCAGGATGCGGCCGGTCATGCCGACACCTTCTCCCGGGCGGTGCGCAGCCCGCCCCGGTGGGTCTCGGGGAGCAGGACGGTGGAGACGACGCAGATCGCGAACAGCACCCCGAAGTACCCCCAGATCAGCCACGGGCTCCCGCCGCCGGCGTAGAGCAGCGCGGTGGCGACCAGCGGCGTCGTGCCGCCGATGACCGACCCGATCTGGTAGCCCAGCGACGCCCCGCTGTAGCGCAGCCGGGTGTCGAACAGCTCGCCGTACCAGGCCGCCTGCGGGCCGTACATCGCGTCGTGGAAGAGGTTGACCAGCACCACCATGCCGACCACGACCAGCACGGTGGACCCGGTGTCGAGCAGCAGGAAGAAGGCCCCGAGGAACAGCGGCGCCCCGATCGCGCCGGCCAGGTAGACCGGCTTGCGGCCGACCCGGTCGGACAGGACCGCCCACAACGGCGTCGAGGACAGCCCGATCGCCGACGCGATGATCACCGCGGTCAGACCGGCGCCCTCGGCGGCGCCCGAGTCGCCTTGGGCCAGGTAGGTCAGCGCGAACGTCGTCGCCAGGATGTAGACGGAGTTCTGGGCGATCCGGCTGCCGACGGTCAGCAGCACGGTGCGCCAGTCGGTGCGCAGCACCTCCAGCACCGGGCGGCGGGACAGCGTCCCGGCGTCGCGGGCGGCGGTGAACACCGCGGGGTCGGCGAGGGTGAGCCGGATGGCCAGCCCCACCACGACGAGCACCGCGCTGAGCAGGAACGGGATCCGCCAGGCCCCGGCGAGGAACGCCTCCTTGCCCGCGATCGCGAGCACCGCGGTGTAGACACCCGACGCGAGCAGCATCCCGGCCGAGGAGCCGATCTGCGGGAAGCTGCCGAACAGGCCGCGTCGGCGCTCGGTCTCGGCGTGCTCGACGGCCATGAGCACCGCACCGGCCCACTCCGCGCCCACGGCGAGCCCCTGGGCCAGGCGCAGCACCACGAGCAGCACCGGGGCCAGCAGCCCGACGGTCGGGTAGGTCGGCAGCAGCCCGATGAACGTCGTCGCGACGCCCATCAGCACCAGCGACCCGACCAGGACGGCGCGGCGGCCGATCCGGTCCCCCAGGTGCCCGGCGACGACGGCGCCGATCGGCCGCGCCCCGAACCCGGCGGCGTAGGTCGCGAACGAGGCGAGCACTCCGGTCGCCGGGTCGGCGTCGGTGAAGAACAGCGGGGCGAACACCAGCGCCGCGGCGGTGGCGTAGAGGTAGAAGTCGTACCACTCGATGGTGGTCCCGACGAGGCTCGCGACGGCGGCACGGCGCGGCGTGGCACCGGACGTCGGGGCGGGATCGGACACGGCGGAGCTGGACACGGGACCTGCCGGTGGGTGAGGCGGAGCGGGGAGTCGGTGCGCGGGGCCGGGGTCAGCGACAGGCGTGCGACGACAGGCGGCCGTGGTCCAGCCACCGCCGGCGGGTCAGCTCCGAGTGCTCCACACCGCCCACCCGAACAGACGACACCCGCCCGGCGCAACGGAGCGGGACCGGGGTCACCCCCGCCCGGCCACCCGGGCATGCAGCCGGACCCACTGCCCCGCGTCGAGGTCACGTGGCAGTGCCCGCGGCCCGAGACCGCACTCGCGCGCCCAGTCCCGGGCGAGGGCGCGGCCGAACCGCCGCCCGACGACGTCGACGACCCCGCGGCCGCGGCCGGTGAACACCGCGTCGACCATCCGGTGGTGGTCCCGGGGCCGGGCGTCGAGCAGCGGCACGTCGCGGCGGGCGATCTCCAGCACCCCGCCGTCGACGGCCGGGACCGGCCGGAACGCCCGGGCCGGGACACGGTCGTGCAGGGTGAAGGTGAACCACGGCCACCAGCGGGCGGTGAGCGCGCTGGTGCCGCCGACCGCCGCCCGCTTGCGCGCCACCTCCCACTGCACCAGCAGCAGCGCGTGCGCCCAGCGCGGGGCGCCCAGCAGACGTCGCAGCAGCGGGGTGGTCACCGCGTACGGGACGTTGGACACCACGTCGACGGGCCGGTCCAGGCGGGCGTCGAGCAGGTCGCCGTGGACGACGGTGACGGCGTCGCCGAACCGCCGTCGCAGCCGGGCCACCCGGTGCGGGTCGAGTTCGACCGCGGTCAGCGGCCTGCCGGGCAGCCGCAGCAGCGCGGCGGTCAGCGCGCCGTCGCCGGGGCCCAGCTCCAGCAGCGGCCGGGGCGGGTACCCGGCGACGACGGCGGCCAGCGCGGCCGGGACGGAGGCGTCGACGAGGAAGTTCTGACCGTGCTCATGACGGCCGAGCGGGCGGGGCAGGGGGGATCGCACAGGAGGCTCCCGGGGTGGGAGCCGGGGGCGCGGCGGGGCGCCGCCCGGCAGGGGTACGAGGACCGGCTGCTCGGACGGCGGCGCCAGGAGATCGGCAGGGATCAGGTGTGGCGCCGCCGTCGGGCGACGCGCAGGCGTATCGAGGCCACGGGGCGACGGTAGGGGCGACGGGGTCGCCGGCGCACCCGGATTTCAGTCCGTCAGGTCGGCGGGCGGCGCGGGCCAGTGCGGCAGGACGTGGCCGGGGTAGTCGTCGGAGACGGTGTCGGGGAAGGCGGGCGGGCGCTTCTCCAGGAACGAGGTGACACCCTCGGCGACGTCGCGGCCCTGCCCGAGGTGCGCGATCGCGGCCGAGTCGGCGCGGTGGGCGTCCCACGGGCTGGGCGCGCCGAGCATCCCCCACAGCAGCTGGCGGGTCAGCGCGACCGACACCGCGGAGGTGTTGTCGGCGATCTCGCGGGCGATCGCGTACGCCGCGCCGAGCAACTCGTCGTCGGGCAGGACACGGGACACCAGCCGGCCGTCGAGGGCCTCGGCGGCGTCGAACACCCGGCCGGTCGCGGCCCACTCCATCGCCCGGGAGACGCCGACGATCCGGGGCAGGAACCAGCTCGACGCGGCCTCGGGGACGAGCCCGCGGCGGGCGAACACGAACCCGAACCGGGCCGAGGCGCCGGCCAGCCGGATGTCGGCGGGCAGCGTCATCGTCGCCCCGATGCCGACCGCGGGCCCGTTGACGGCGGCGATCACCGGGGTGCGCAGCGCCGCCATCCGCATGGTCACGGTGCCGCCGCCGTCGCGGACGACGCCGCCGATGGTGCCGACGCCCGCCCGGTCGGCGGCGCGCTGCGGGTCGGTGGGGTCGAACGACGCCCCGCCGCGGCCCAGGTCGGCACCGGCGCAGAAGCCGCGGCCGCGGCCGGTGAGCACGATCGCGCGGACGGCGTCGTCGGCGTCGGCGCGGTCGTAGGCGGCGATCAGCTCGCGGGCCATCGTCGGGGTGAACGCGTTGAGGCGGTCCGGGCGGTCGAGGGTGATCGTGGCGACCCGGTCGTCGACGTCGTAGGAGATCTGGGTGAAGGCGGGAGCGTCGGTGCTCATGATCGGCGAGTCTGCCCCGCCCCGCGCCCGGGCGACAGTGCCCGCGGCGCCCGCAGCCCGTCCGCAAGTGGGCTGCAAGCGGCCGGGCGCACGGTGGTCCCGCCGCGCCGGACCGACCGGACGCGCCCCTCCGGAAGGACCCACCGTGACCGTGCAGGACGCCCCCACCACCCCCACCACCCCGGCCGTCCCCGCCGTCGACCCCGCCCGGCGACGCCTGGTCGTGGGCGGCGGCGTGATGCTGCTCGCCTCCGCCGTGCTCTCGCTCGCCGGTGGCGTCGCCCACCCCGTCGTCGACGGGAACGCCCACTCCGTCGCCTCCCTGCTCGCCCCCGGCTCGCCGTGGGCGCAGCTGTCGATCTACGCCGGCGCGCTCGCGCTGATGATGGGCCTGCCCGCGGCCTGGGGCTGGTTCGCCCCGCGGGCCGGTGTGCTCGGCACGCTCGGGTTCGGCCTGTACTTCCTGGGCAACGCGCTGAGCGCGCAGGGCCACCTCGTCGTCGAGGGGCTGGTGGCGCCCGCGATCGCCCGTGCCGCCCCGGAGCTGGTCCCCGACGACGGAAGCATCCTCGCCGCCCCCGGTTTCGCGCTGCTGCAGATGGTCGGCGGGCTGGTGTTCCTGGCCGGGCTGGCGCTCACGGGTGTGGCACTGCTGCGCACCGCCGGGGTGCCGCGCTGGATCGGCGCGGCCGCGCTGGCCGGGGCGCTGCTGCTGTTCGTGCCGCTGCCGGAGGCCCCGGTGCTCAGCGGGCTGCACGTGGAGCTGCTGCGCGGGATCGCCGTCGCCGGGCTCGGGGTCGTCATGATCCGTGAGGTGCGGGCCGCCCGGTGAGGCCCGCCGCGTCATCCGGCGGTCGCGAACCGCCGGGTGCGCACCGTCACGCCGCCGTCCGGGCGGCCGCCCGCGATGGCCGCCGCCCGGATGCAGGCGTGCGTCCACATGTTGAACTGCACCTCCTTGGCCACCCGCAGGGTGTTGTAGAGCACGTGCGACAGCCGGTCCCCCGGCCGCGCCCAGGACTCGATGTCGAAGCGCAGCTTCGCCGGGTCCGCCGGGTCGTACCGGGTGCGGAAGTCGATCCGGCCGGCCTCCAGGTGCCCGGCCAGGGTCACGAAGGAGAACTCCGTCGGCCCGGCGGCGGCCACCCGCACCGGGCCGTCCCACGGCCCGGGCATACGGATCAGGAACTCGTCGCCGACCGCCATCCCGCCGGGCTCACCACGGGTGCGGCGGAACACCGCGAACTCCGGTGACCAGCGGTCGGGGTCCGCGGGGAGACGCGTCATGAGCTCCTCGGGGCTCAGCCGGGACCCGCGGATGCGCACGCTGTAGCGCCGGTGCAGCAGGGTCCCGACCCCGTCCGACGGGCGCTGGACGTCGTCGCCCTCGGCGCCCTGCGGCGAGGCGGGCGGCAGGTCCCCCAGGTCCCCGACGACGTCGCTGCGGTGGATCGGTGTGGTGCGCCAGAAGTAGCGCCACGACACCAGCGCCAGGCCCACCGGCCAGCGCAGCACCGCCGACACCCGCCGGGACCGCCGGTCCCCCGTCACCGGGGTGGACCGATCTCTCGTCGTGGCCGTCCTGGAAGTCCGCACGGCGTGGACATACCCCCTCTGCGGGATTACATCCGCCGGGAGCGGGGAAGGAACCGCCATGACGGTCGGACGTGTCCTGCACCGGGTCGGGTTGCGCGGTGCCCAGCTCCAGTGGTTCTCCCTCGGCTCGGTGGGCTTCTCCATCGCGCTGTGGCTGCGCGCGAAGACCGTGGACCAGGACGAGCGCGGCAACGCCGAACGCCGCGCCGTCTTCGTCGGCCTGTGGCCGTCGATGTTCTGGCTGATCGGCGACTCGATGCGGCGCGAGGAGAAGGGCCGTCGGTCCTGAAGCGCCCCGCCCCCGGGGACCGTCGCGCCGACCTGGACGGGCTCGCCGCACGCGGCGTGAACTTCGACGACGCCGAGACCCCCACCGACACCCGTGACCCGCGCTGGCACGTCGACCACGGCCGGGCCCTGGTCGGCACCGAGCCGCCCGGCGACCCGGTCCCCGACGGGCCGTGGGAACGTGCCTGCGCGGTGCTGCGCGACTACCAGTTCACCGCCCCGAACCGGCTGCGCGGTGTGTTCCGCCCGTCCGACCCGCTGCTGGGGCGGGACATGCTGCTGGAGGGCCGGTTCGGGCCGATGCGCTTCCACCTCGGCGTCCGCGTGACCGGTCTCGTCGACGAGACCGTCGACGGCCGGCGTGTCTGGGGCTGGACCTACGAGACCCTGCACGGGCACCTGGAGGAGGGCCGGCTCACCTATGAGGTGGTCAAGGACCTCGCGACCGGCGACGTCGAGTTCGTCATCCGCGCGTTCTCCCGGCCCGCGCACATCCCGAACCCCCTGTTCCGGCTCGGCTTCGGGTTGTTCGGCCGCGCGGTGCAGCTGGAGTTCTACCATCGGGCCGGGCAGCGGCTCCGCGAGCTCGTGGCCGACGCGGCGGCGGGCAGGCCGCTGCCGCAGCCGCTGCCGGGTGCCGACGGCGTGACCGTCGCCCCGCAGAACGGCGGACGGCACTGGACGGACCCGTTCGCCGTGCTCGTCCGGCATCCGGGTGTCTGACCCGGGTGCGCGATCCGAGAAGGGGGAACGTCCGATGGACGACCGGATCCGGCGTCCGAACCCGTTCCGCTGGGTGGCCTACGCCTTCGGTGCCCGGCTGCCGGATCGGAACCGGCGCTGGGTGCTGCACGACGTCACGACCCGCACCTGGGTGCTGCGCCACTTCCTCCGTACGACGGTCCAGCTGATCCCGCTGCTGGCCCTGCTGTTCCTGGTGGTGCCCGGCCCGGCGTGGGTGCGACTGGGCGCCATCGCCTCCGGCGCGGTGATCGGCTACTTCTACTCGATGGTCTACGTGGTCGAGGCGTGCGAGACCCGGGTGATGAAGGCCGGCTACCCGGTGGGGGCGGCCGCGTCGACCCGGGAGGCGCGGCGCGCCGAACAGCACGTCGACGCCCGGCTGCGCCACGACCGGGAGTTCGGGGCGGACCGCGACCGGGGCGACCGCCGGGGCTGAGCACCCCC
>NZ_JAMXSG010000163.1:0-12717 GCF_024124365.1 Pseudonocardia sp. McavD-2-B | reverse complement strand
CGGCCCGTACGGCCCCCCGCCCGGCGCGGCCGACGACGGCCCCGACGAGATCCCCACCAGCCGGCTCGGCGCCCGCCGCCCGGCCCCCACGGCCGACGACGACGGCGGCCCGCCCACCCAGTTCGGCGCCCCGCCGCTGGACGACGAGCACGACGGCCCTCGTCCGCATCCGGCCGACGCGGGCCCGCCGACCGGCGCCTACGACCCGTACACCGACGACTACGACGACCGGCAGGGTGACGACGACCTGGGCCGTGACGACCGGGGCTACGAGAGCCGGGGCTACGACGCCGACCCCCGCTACGACGACCGCCACGGCCCCGCCGGGTACGACGACGGACCCGGCTCCGCCGACGGCGGCCGCACCGGCGTGCTCGCCCCCGAGCGCCCGCAGGACGACGACTACGACGACTACGAGGACCACGGCGAGCTCGCCGCCGGCGCCGTCGAGGAGGACGAGCCCCCGCGTCGCCGCTCCGGACGCCGCGGTGCCGTCACCGACAGCGGTGCGCAGCCGCCCGCGGGCCTCGACGGCGACACCCCGGCCGGTGCGGCCGGAACCGGCCAGGCCTGGGCGGTCGTCATCGCCCAGTGGATCGGCGGCGCCGTCGCCGGTGCGGCGATCTGGGTGCTGTTCCGCTACCTGTGGACCTCGCTGCCGATCGTGGCGCTGTCGCTCGCGGTCGTGCTGACCGTCGGGCTCGTGCTCGGCGTGCGGGCCCTGCTGCGCAACGACGACCTGAGGACCACGTTGTTCGCGGTGCTCGTCGGGCTGCTGCTGACCGTGTCCCCGGCGATCCTGGTGTTGTTGGACCGGTAACGATGAGCGACGGTGTGACGACTCCACGATTCGTGACATCGTCGCGCCCGTCCACCGCCGACCTGCCCGGGGCGGCACCCGTCGCGCTGTCCACGGCCTCGGTCTACCCGGAGGGCGTCGCCGCCGGGTTCGAGATCGCCGGTGAGCTGGGCTACGACGGCGTCGAGCTCATGATCTGGACCGACCCGGTCAGCCAGGACCCGCGCGCGGTCGAGCGCCTCGCGCACCGCCACGGGGTGCCGATCCTCGCCGTGCACGCCCCCTGTCTCGCCGTCACCCAGCGCGTCTGGGGGGCCGACCCGGTGCACCGGCTGCGGCGCACCGTCGAGGTCGCGGCCCGGCTCGGCGCGCGCACCGTGGTGGTGCACCCGCCGTTCCGCTGGCAGCGCCGCTACGCCGGCGTCTTCGCCGACGAGGTCGTCCGCGCCCACGAGGTCCACGACGTCACGCTGCCGGTGGAGAACATGTTTCCGGTGACCCGCGGCGCGATCAGCACCGTGCCCTACGCGCTCGGCCACGACCCGACCGAGGTCGGGTTCGGCGCGTACACCCTCGACCTGTCGCACACCGCCGCGGCCGGCGTCGATGCCCTCGACCTCGCCGGGCGGATGGGGGACCGGCTCACCCACCTGCACCTCACCGACGGCTCCGGTGCCCCGCGCGACGAGCACCTGGTCCCCGGCCGCGGGGCGCAACCGTGCGCCGAGGTGTGCCAGCGCCTGGCGGACTCCCGGTTCGCCGCGGACGGCGGCACCGTCGTCCTGGAGGTGTCGACCCGGCGCTGCCGGACCCGGCAGGAGCGCACGGCGCTGCTCGCCGAGTCGCTGCTGTTCGCCCGGCTGCACCTCACACCGACGATGTCCGCCGCCGCCCCTACCCGTGGGTAACATGCCCGCATGAGCAGTACGACGGTCCGGCCCTTCGCCGACTCGCACGTGATCGAGCACCTCGGGGACGGCCGGTTCCGCGCCCGGCTCGACGAGACCTGGGCGATCGGGGACAAGGCCTTCGGCGGTCTGCTGATGGTGCTCATGGCCAAGTCCGGGCTGGCCCGCCTCGCGGCCGACGACGCCCCCGCGCCCGACCCACTGGCCGTCGCCGTGGACTTCCTGCGCGCGCCCGACCTGGGCCCGGTCGAGATCACGACCGACCCGCTCAAGATTGGGCGGACGGTGTCCACGGTCGCCGTGCGGCTGCACCAGGAGGGCAGGCTCATGCTGCACTCCACCGTCACCGCCGGCGTGCTGCCGACCGAGGTCCCACGCCTGGACGGCGGCTCCGCGCTCGCCGTCGAACCGGATCCGGACGCGCTCGACCCGGCGTCGGCCGAGGGCGGCGCGCGCGGCCTGGCCGCCGCCTGCGAGCTGCGCTACCCGCGCGGCGCGCTGCCGTTCCTGCGCGGCGAGACCGGTCCGCCGGAGATGACCGGCTGGGTCCGCCCGCGCGGCGAGGAGCCGGACGTGTTGTTCGCGCTGATGGCCGGCGACATCCTGCCCCCGACCGTGTTCAACCTCGGCGGGACGTTCGGCTGGGCGCCGACGGTGCAGCTCACCGCGCTGCTGCGGGCCCGCCCCGCCTCGGGCTGGCTGCGGGTCGGGTCCCGGTCCCGCGCGGTGTCGAGCCCGCCCGCCGGCGGCGGGGTGTCGAGCGCGCAGTTCGACGAGGACGTCACCGTCGTCGACGCGCGCGGCCGCACCGTCTGCCAGGCCCGGCAGCTCGCCCTGGCCCCGCTGGCCCGCTGAGGGGTTCCTACGCTGCCCCCATGACGAGGATCGCGGTACTGGGCGGGGGACGGATCGGCGAGGCGCTGCTCGGCGGGCTGCTGGCGGCCGGGCGGGACGCCGGTGACCTGGTGGTCGCCGAGCGGTACCCGGCGCGGGCGCAGGAGCTGACCGCGTCGCTGGGGGTCGCCGCGGCCCCGGTCGACGAGGCGGTGCGCGGGGCCGGGACGGTCGTCGTCGCCGTCAAGCCGCAGGACGTCGTCACGCTGCTCGGCGAGGTCGCCGGGGCGCTGGAGCCGGGCGCGCTCGTCGTGTCGCTGTGCGCGGGACTGCCGACCTCGCTGTTCGAGGGCGCCCTGCCCGACGGCACGCCGGTCGTGCGGGTCATGCCGAACACCCCGATGCTGCTCGGCGCGGCGATGTGCGCGATCTCCCCGGGTGCGCACGCGACCCCCGCGCACCTCGACGAGACCGAGGCACTGCTGTCCACCGTCGGCGCGGTGCTGCGCCTGGACGAGGCGAAGCAGGACGCCGCGACCGCGCTGTCCGGCTCCGGGCCCGCGTACTTCTTCCTCGTCGCCGAGGCGATGATCGAGGCGGGCGTCGGGCTGGGCCTGACCCGCCCCGACGCGACCGAGCTGACCGTGCAGACCGCGCTCGGTGCCGCGCGGATGCTGCGCGAGACCGGCGAGCACCCCGCGGTGCTGCGGGAGAACGTCACCTCGCCGGCCGGGACGACGGCGGCCGCCCTGCGCGAGCTGGAGCGGCACGGGTTGCGTGCGGCCCTGGCCGACGCGGTCACCGCGGCGCACGACCGCTCGGTGGCGCTCGGTCGCGGCTGACCCGGGCCGTCGGTCCCTCGTTCAGCTCATCGTATGACGCAAAGTCACACGGACGCGCCGTGCTGTAGCACGATCGGGCCCCCTCTGGCGGACCGATCGTCACATCCGCCCCGGTAGACTGCATCTGCATCCCCCACCACCGGGCGAACCGGGGAACCCGTCTCGGGGGAGGAAGGCGGTGCCCCATGGCGGCGGAACGTCACGAGCCCCTACGGCCGTCCCAGGTCCAGTTCCTGACGGTGGCCGAGGTCGCGTCGATGATGCGCGTCTCGAAGATGACCGTGTACCGGCTCGTGCACTCCGGCGAGCTGCCCGCCGCGCGGGTCGGTCGTTCGTTCCGCGTGCCGCAGCGCGCGGTCGAGGACTACCTGCGCAACGCCTACTTCGACGCGGGCTGATCCCCGGTGGGGTGAAGGCCGGTACGCCCGGGTAGACTGGTGAACCGGCTGCCGACCCCCACCGGTCGCATCGCGTCGTCGCTCCGCTCCGGCGGGCGTCGCCCGGCCCGCGCCTCGTGTCCACGTGCACGGATCGTGCGGGCGGCCCACTCCGAGGTCACCCGGTGGAGCGGTCGCTGACGATCTGCGTCGACACAGGAGGAGCACCCACATGGGCTCGGTCATCAAGAAGCGCCGCAAGCGGATGTCGAAGAAGAAGCACCGCAAGCTGCTGCGCAAGACCCGGGTGCAGCGCCGCAAGCTCGGCAAGTGACTCGCGCACCGGCCGCGCCCCCGCTCCCCGCGGGTGCGCGGCCGGTGTCGTTGTGGCGGTCCGTCCCCCGGACGGACGCGTCGCGCACCTCACGTGCCCGCGTACCTGCCCGGTGTGACGGGCCGGGACTACGATCGGCACGATCTCGCGTCAGCACCCGGTGAACGGAGCTCCCATGGACCGGCCGACCCCGAACGTCGTGCTGGTCACCGGGGTCAGCGGCTTCCTCGGCGGGCACCTCGCGGCCCGGCTGGCGGCCGACCCGGCCATCGACCGGGTGCTGGGCGTGGACACCGTCCCCCCGCCCCGGGATCTGCTGAAGCGGATGGGCCGCGCCGAGTTCGTGCGCGCCGACATCCGCAACCCGCTCATCGCGAAGGTCATCTCCTCGGCGAACGTCGACACCGTCGTGCACGCGTCGCTCTCGGCCAGCCCCGCCTCGGCGGGCGGCCGCGCGACGATGAAGGAGATGAACGTCATCGGCACGATGCAGCTCCTCGCCGCGTGCCAGAAGGCGACCAGCGTGCGCCGGGTCGTGCTCAAGTCGACGACCGCGGTCTACGGCTCCAGCTCCCGCGACCCCGCCGTGTTCGACGAGGCCATCGGGGCCAAGGACCTGCCCTCGGGCGGGTACGCCAAGGACGCCGCGGAGATCGAGGGCTACCTGCGCGGGTTCAGCCGTCGCCGCCCGGACGTCACCACCACGGTCCTGCGGTTCGCCAACTTCATCGGCCCGCGGATGGACACCGTGCTGTCGCGCTACTTCGCGCTGCCGGTCGTCCCCACCGTGCTGGGCTACGACGCCCGGATCCAGCTGCTGCACGAGGAGGACGGCCTCACCGTGCTCGAGCGTGCCGCCACCCACGAGCTGCCGGGCGTGTTCAACGTCGCCGCGCACGGGGTGCTGATGCTGTCCCAGGCCATCCGGCGCGCGGGCAAGATCGCCGTCCCGGTGCCGAGCGGCGCGGTCGGCCCGGTCAGCAGGGTGCTGCGCGGCGCGCGCGTCGTCGACTTCTCCCCGGAGCAGATGCGCTTCCTCAACTTCGGCCGGGTCGTGGACCTCACCCGGCTGATCGACGACTTCGGCTTCGAGCCGCGGTGGACGACCACCCAGGCCTTCGACGACTTCGTGCGCGGCAAGGCGCTGGCGCCGGTGCTCGGCCCGGAGCGGATCGCCTCGCTCGAACGGGGCGTGCTCGGTCTGGCCCGGTCGCTGCGGTGACGGGGCGGGACGGCGGCATGCGGGCGCGCGAGCAGGGACGGCCGGGCGGCCGCGGTGGTACGACGAAGGGCGACGGCATGGCCGAGGCGCGGGTGATCCCGATCCGGGGCAACCGGGGGCCTGCCCGGCCCGCGCGGGCGGAGGAGCCGGCGCGGCCCGTTCCGGTCGCCTCCGCACCCGAGCCCGAGGACGACGAGGGCCCGGCCTGGGAGGCCGCGCTGGAGCAGGTCCTGGAGTTCCTGCGCCGCCGGCTCGCGGGCGACTACCCGATCGACGAGTTCGGATTCGACCGCGAGCTCACCGACGCGATGGTGCTGCCCGCCCTGCGCCCGCTCTACAAGCGCTGGTTCCGCGTCGAGACCATCGGCACCCACCACATCCCCGAGACCGGTGGCGCGCTGATCGTCGCCAACCACTCCGGGACGCTGCCGCTCGACGCGGTGATGACGACCGTCGCGGTGCACGACGACCACCCGTCGCACCGGCACCTGCGGCTGCTCGGCGCCGACCTCATGTTCACCATGCCGGTCTCCGGCTCGCTGGCCCGCAAGGCCGGCGCGACGCTGGCCTGCAACCCCGACGCCGAGCGGCTCATGACCTCCGGCGAGCTCGTCGGGGTGTTCCCCGAGGGGTTCAAGGGCATCGGCAAGCCGTTCCGGGACCGCTACAAGCTGCAGCGGTTCGGCCGCGGCGGGTTCGTCTCCGCCGCGCTCCGCACCGGGGTCCCGATCATCCCGTGCTCGATCGTCGGCGCCGAGGAGATCTACCCCAAGATCGGCGACCTCGCACCGCTGGCCCGGCTGTTCGGCGCGCCGTACTTCCC
Organism: Pseudonocardia sp. McavD-2-B; assembly: GCF_024124365.1. NCBI lineage: Bacteria > Bacillati > Actinomycetota > Actinomycetes > Pseudonocardiales > Pseudonocardiaceae > Pseudonocardia > Pseudonocardia sp. McavD-2-B. Next base: position 6,578 of record NZ_JAMXSG010000163.1, on the reverse strand, counting down.
GGTCACGCCGACCTTCCCGCTGCTCGGCCCGGCGGGGCTGATCCCGCTGCCGTCGAAGTGGTACATCGAGTTCGGCGAGCCGATCCGCACCGACGACCACACCCCGGCCGACGCCGACGACCCGATGCTCGTGTTCAACCTGACCGACCAGGTCCGGGAGACCATTCAGCACACGCTGTACCGGCTGCTGTCCCAGCGGCGCAACGTGTTCCTGGGATGATCCGGCGGCCGGACCCGCTGCGGTGGCTCTGGTACGCCGCCGGCGGACGGCTGCGGTGTCGCTGCAGTACGCGCTGTTCGTGATGGAGGAGTCCGTCGAGCACCGGGTGACGAAGGCCGGCTACCCCGCGGGCACCGCCCGCGCGACGCGACGGGAGGCCACCGCCGACGGGCCGGCCGAGGCCGCCCGCCGCTACGCCGAGCGCTACCGCGGGGCCCCGCCGCCCTGAGCGGCCGGGCGGGTCAGCGCTTGCGGTAGGCCATCCCGGCCGCCACCGCCCCGGCGACGGCGCCCGCGCCGAGCACCGAGGGCACCCCGATCCGGGCGGCCTTGCGCCCGGTCCGGAAGTCGCGGATCTGCCAGTTGCGGGCCTTCGCGACGTCACGCAGCTCGGAGTCCGGGTTCACCGCGACCGCGGTGCCGACCGCCGAGAGCATCGGGACGTCGTTCACCGAGTCCGAGTACGCGGTGCAGCGACGCAGGTCCAGCCCTTCCGACGCGGCCAGTGCGCGGACAGCGTGCGCCTTGGCCGGGCCGTGCAGGATCTCGCCGACCAGCCGTCCGGTGTAGAGCCCGTCGACGGACTCCGCGACGGTGCCCAGCGCCCCGGTCAGTCCGAGCCGCCGCGCGATGATGCGGGCCAGCTCGATCGGCGTCGCGGTGACCAGCCAGACCCGCTGGCCGGCGTCGAGGTGCATCTGGGCCAGCGCCCGGGTCCCCGCCCAGATCCGGTCCGACATCAGCTCGTCGTAGATCTCCTCGCCGAGCGCGACGACCTCGTCGACCGGACGGCCCGCGACGAACGACAGCGCGGTGTCGCGGTGTCCCGCGATGCCGCCCTTGTCCTCCCGGCCGCCGACCCGGAACTTGATCTGCTGCCAGGCGAAGCCGGCCATGTCGGAGGTGGTGAAGAACTTGCGCGCGGCCAGGCCGCGGGCGAAGTGGAAGATCGACGCGCCGACCATCATCGTGTTGTCGCAGTCGAAGAAGGCGGCGGCGGTGAGGTCGGGCGGCGCGCCGTCCCCGCCCTCCGGGCCGTCGGGGTGGTCGTCGGCCTCGGCGGCGACGGCCGCGGCGGCGGAGGCCTGACCGGCCCGCTGCGCGGAGTCGAGGGCGGTCGCCCGCTCCAGCACCCCCGGCTCCTCGGAGAACCCGGTGTGGGTGGGCGGGTGAGACTCGCGGGTCCCGCTCTGGTCGAGAGGGGGGACGGACCCGGGATCACTCACCACGGCGGCCTTCCTGGTGCGACGGCGTCTCGCGTCCCGAGGGGATCGGGGCGCGGCCCCAGCCTACTGCCGGAACGCGGGAGCGGGCCCGGCCTCCGGTACGTGACACATGTCGACGCACCGGGTACCGGGCCCGTACCCGCGGTGTCCGGAGCGGATCAGCCGAGGGTGACCGGGCCGAGGCCCGGCAGCAGCGGCGGGATCGTGATCGGCGGCAGCAGGCGGTCCTGCTCCGACGACGACTCGGACGAGCTGCCCGACCCGCTGTCGGAGGCGGTCGACCCACCACCGTTCAGCAGCGGCAGCCCGCCGCCCTGCTCCGAGGACCCCGAGGTGGTCGGGGCCTGCGAGGTCGAGGTCGCCGGACCGGAGGTCGGCGACGGCGTGCCGGTCGCGGTCTCCGACGGCGTCACCGGCGCGGACTGCTCGACGGCCTGCGCCGAGGACGGCCCGCCCGCGGTGCGGCACTCGCCGGGCACCGGGCCGAGGTCGTCGACGGTGCCGCCGCTGTCCGCGGCGCAGCCGGTGCCGGCCCGCAGCGCCTCGGCCCGGGAGAGCACCCGGTCCAGCAGGCGGATCGCCTCCGAGGTCTCCCCGCGGCTCTCGGCGGGCAGGTCGGACTGCAGACGGGTGATGCGCCCGGACTGGGCGGCCGCCCAGGTCCGCAGCTCGGCCAGGCGGGAGGTGTCCGCGCCGTCGGTCCCGGCGCCGGTGAGCATCAGCCTGCTGCCGGTGCTGGTGGCCCGGTCGAAGTCGCCCATCGCGGACGCGACCGCGTCCGGCGACGGCGGTGTGGACCGCGCGACCAGGCTCTCCAGCTCGTCGACCCGGGAGCGGGCCAGGTCGAGCTGGCGGGCGGCCTCGGCCTGCTGGCCGACGGTGAACACCCCGCCGACGCTCTCGCTGGCGCGCTTCATGCCGTACATCGCGTCGCCGGGCAGGGCGTCGCGGCTGGCGGTCGAGGTCACGCCGGCGATCACCGCGAGCGCGGCGAACCCGCCGACGACGACGCCGAAGCGCTTGCGCACGCTCGGACGGCGGCGGTCCAGCATCCGGGCGCCGGCCTGCGCAGGGCGGGCGGAGTCGTCGCGGCCGGGGCCGGCCTCGGCGTCGCGGGCCGGTCCGGCCGGGGCACCCACCTGCTCCGGATGGTCCGGGTGGTCCGACGGCAGCACGTGGCGGCCGCGGCGCGGACGGCTGCTGCGTCCGGTCGGGTCGTCCGCGGCCGGGGCGTGCTCGCCGGCGGCGCGGCGGTTGGACACCGCGTCCCAGTCGAGGTCGTCGGCGATCGGAGGGCCGATCGGCGCGGTGAGGTCGGCCTGGTCGACGCGGTCGAACCGGTCGCCGAACGGGGACCCGCCGGACTGCTGTCCGACGCCCTCCTGGGCCAGCACCTCGAACAGCCGCGCCCGCATCCGGGCCGAGGAGTGCGGATCGGGCGAGAGATCACGCCGCGAACGGTCCAGCGCGGCGGCCAGCGCGATCTCGTGCGCCAGCTCCTCCGATGCAGGGGCACCCGCCGGCGCACGGTCGAAACCGTCGTCGCCGGGGTACCCGTCGTCCCATGCCCTGGGCATGCCGTCCGTCCTCACTGCAGTCTCGCGCTGCTCGTCGGCGCGTGTGGCGCCGTCAGTGCACGCCGGTCTGTACAACGACCGACCGCGGACGAGGTTACGGCCTTCAAACCGTTCACCGCATCGAGTAGTGCGTTCGGCGCAGTGATCGACACACCCTCTCGCGTTCCGGCTGATCCGGCGGCAGACCCGCTCACCGCAGACCGTCCGGGAGGAGCTGCGCCAGACGACGCACCGCGCGGTGCTGCAGCGCCTTGACCGCACCCTCGTTGCGGTCCATCAGCTCGGCGGTCTCGGCGACCGACAGGCCCTTGAGGAACCGGTACTGGATGCATTCGCGCTGGTCGGAGTTGAGCTTGGCGATCGAGGCCAACAGCTCGTCGTTGGTGGCCATGTCGAGTACCTGCTGCTCGGGACCACCGGTGCTGGGCGACAGCTCGACGATCTCCGAGGTCGTCTGCTCCAGCCGGAACCGGCTGGACTTGACGTAGTCGAAGATCAGGTTCCGGGCGATGGTGACGAACCAGGCCCCGATGTCGCGGCCCTGGTAGCTGACCGAGGAGATCCGGCGCAGTGCCCGGACGAAGGTCTCCTGCGTCACGTCCTCGGCGAAGGACCGGTCGCCCATCCGGAACAGCACGTACCGGTAGACCACGTCGTGGTAGCGCTCGTAGAGCTCGCCGAACGCGGCCGCGTCGCCGGCCTGGCAGGCCTCGACCAGGGCCCAGGAGCTGTTCGCGTCCTCGACGGCGCGGGCGGCCTCGTCGGCCGGGTCGGCCTCCGGGCGCTGCAGCTCCTGCGAGATCTGCGGTGCCTGTCGTGGCATCGGCATGTCCTGCTCGGTACGGCCGGGCGGACCCGACCGGGTGGTCCGGCCGTCCGGGCGGTGTAGGGCGGGGCCTGCGGGGTACGTGGGGGGAGCGTCGACCAGGGGAGCGGACGCGATCGGCCCCGTCGGCTGGGACGGTGCAGAGGTCGCTGAAGTCACGGACACCTCCCCGTCCGGCTGGGGGCGGACGGTGTCGGGTCTGTCCTGGCCGGGTTCGGGGGCCCGGTTCGGACGGACGGTCTCGGGGATGGTCTCGGAGCGCTGCTGTCGGAGCAGGCGGTGCGGTCGCATCGGCCGGGTCATGGATCCCGGGGGGTCGGACGGGGTACGGCTCGGCGGGCGACCCGGCCGGCGGGGACCGCCGGCGCGTCCCGCGCGGCGCGGCGCGGTGTGCGCCGTGGCGCGCTGGCGTCGAGCTGCATGCCACTCCCTCGGGTGAGTCGCGCGACGAACCGGCGGTTCACGCGTTGAACTTCATGTAGCGGCGGAGCATAGACGTCTGTCGAGTGGCGCAACGCACTCGCCGCCTCTCGTCGCGTGCCGTTCCGGCGAGCGGCCCGATACGCGCGGTGGACGAACCGTGCGCGAAGCGTGTCCGAATCGACACGTGGCGTACACAGCGGTGAGCGGTCCCTCGGGACACGACGGTCGTGGCCGGGTTTGGAACACTGGCGGCGACGCGTGCCGACGAGCCGACCCCGCCCCGGCGGGTCCGAGGATGGAGACCGCCGTGCCGAGTTCCGACCCCGTGCCGGGCCACCGTCCCGACCGGCCCACCCACCTCGCCGACCTGGTGGCGCGCAACGCCTCCGAGCGTCCGGGTCACGACGCCGTCCGTGACCTGTCCGGCGCGGCGCCGCTCACGCTGACCTGGTCGGCGTTCGACGCCGCGGTCTCCGCCGAGGCCGCCCGGCTGCGTGCGGCGGGTGTCCGCCACGGCGACCGGGTCGCGATCGGCCTGCCCGACGGCGCCGGCTACTGCGTGGCCCTGTTCGGCGCGCTGCGGGCAGACGCGGTCGTCGTACCGTTCGGCGCGGGCTCGGTGACCCGCGAGCTCGAGGTCGTGCTCGACCAGGCCCGGCCGGTCGCGGTCGTCGCCCGGCCCGACGACGCCGTCGCGGCCGGCTGCGCCGAGGGCGTCGGCGCGACGCTGCTGGGCCCGCCGGACCTGGCCGCCCCGGTCCCGGACGCCCCGGTCGACCGGGCTCCCGCCGACCCCGAGCGCATCGCGCTGGTCGTGTTCACCTCCGGCACCACCGGGCGCCCGCGCGGGGTACAGCTGTCGCACCGCGCGCTGCTGGCCAACCGCGAGCAGGCGGGTGCGCTCCGCCCGGCGCCGGTCAACGGGGTCGACCGGGTCCTGCTGGCGCTGCCCCTGTTCCACGTCTACGGCCTCGCCGCCGGGCTGCTGCAGGTCTGCTGGACCGGCGCGACCGTCGTGCTGCCCGGCCGGTTCTCCCCGGACCGGCTGGCCGAGACGGTCGTCGAGGAGCGGGTCAGCGTCGTCGCCGGGGTGCCGTCGATGTTCCGGATGCTGCTCGACCTCGGCCCGGAGCGGCTGCGCGCCGCGATGGCCGGGGTACGGCTGTGCACCTCCGGCGGGGCGCCGCTGCCCGCGGGCTGGCTCGCGGACTTCCGCGCGGCGAGCGGGCTGGACCTGCACGAGGGCTACGGCCTCACCGAGGGCGGGCCCGTCGTCACCAGCAACGACCTGGGCCGACCGGCCAAGCCCGGCTCGGTCGGGCAGGTGCTGCCCGGCGTCGAGCTGCGCCTGGTCGATGCCGACGGGCAGCCGATGGAGCGCAGGCCCGCACCGGAGCCCGAGCCGCGCGGTGCGGACCCGCTGGACGACCTGGACTACGACGACGGCTCCGACCCGTCCGACGACACCGGACTGATCGCGGTGCGCGGGCCGAACCTGTTCTCCGGCTACTGGCCCGACGGCTCCGGCGGCCCGGGCGAGGACGGCTGGTTCGTCACCGCCGACGTCGGCTACCTCGACACCGACGGCGACCTGCACCTCGTCGACCGGTCCTCGGACCTGGTCATCGTCAACGGCTTCAACGTCTACCCGCGCGAGGTGGAGCAGGTCGTCGCCGAGCTGGACGCGGTGGCCGAGGTCGCCGTCGTCGGGGTGCCCGACGACCGGACCGGCGCCGCGGTCAAGGCCGTGATCGTGCCGGTCGCGGGCGCCGAGCTCACCGAGGAGACGGTCGCCGCGCACTGCGCGGCCCGGCTCGCCCGGTTCAAGCGGCCCGCGGTCGTCGCCTTCGCCGACGAGCTGCCCCGCACCCCGACGGGCAAGATCGCCCGAAGGACACTGGCGAGGATGTGAGATGCGCGTACGACTGCTGACCCGGGTGGGCTGCCACCTGTGCGACGACGCCGCCGAGGTGCTGGCCCGGGTGTGCGCCGAGACCGGCACCGGCTGGGACACCGTCGATGTCGACTCCGACGACGAGCTGCGCGCCGAGTACGGCGACCAGGTGCCGGTGGTGCTGCTCGACGGTCGTGAGCACGACTCGTTCCGGGTGGACGAGGAGCGCCTGCACGCGTGGCCTGGCGGCCGGCCGGTGCCCGAGCTGGTGGAACGAAAACCCGGCATTTTCGACTAGTCCGCGTAGAGACGCAGATGTCGCCCACAAGACGGTGTGTCCGGCATCAACGACCGCCCGTGAGATTGACAGCAGCGGGTTAAGGTGTCCGGGACCACCGATACAAGTGAACAG
>NZ_JAMXSG010000162.1:0-12755 GCF_024124365.1 Pseudonocardia sp. McavD-2-B | reverse complement strand
GCACCGGACTGGCCGGTGCCGGGCCGCTCGCCCGCGGCGGGCTTCGCGGAGCGGTCGTCGGACGACCCGGCCTCGCCGGACGGTCCGCCGGGCTTCTGCCCCGGACCGGGGGCCGGCCGGATCTCGTGGCGGGCCTTGTCCCCGGTGGCCGGGGCCTTCCCGACCTCGGCGCGCAGCTCGTCGCGACGCCGGGTCAGCTCCCCGACCTCGGTGCGGAGCTTGTCGCCCTGTTCACGGGCCCGGTCGGCGTCCGCGCGGGCGCGGTCGACCTGCTTGCGGGCCTCGGTGACGACACGCTCGGCGTCGGCACGGGCCTTGCTGCGGATCTCCTCCGCCTCCTCCTCCGCCTTCTGCAGGATCGCCTGCATGCGGTCGGAGAAGTTGTCGACGGCACCGTGCCGGTCGGGATCCGAGGGCCCCGGGCCGGGACGCGGCCCCGGACGCGGTGCCGGACGCGGCGGCCCGCCGGCCGGACCGGCGGCGAACCCGCCGGGCGGCGGCACCGGCATCGGCGGCGGCATCGGCCGGCTCCGCAGTGCGTCGATGTCCGCGCGCATCCGGCCCATGAGCCGCTGCATCTGGACGATGTGCTCGTCCACCTGCCGACGGTCGTAGCCGCGGAGAACGACGTCGAACCGCGGGGAACCGCCCGGGCGGTCCGCCCCGTCTGCCGTCATCGCCTCTCCTCAGGTCGTCGACATGGGTGCCCTCGGAGGGCACGTACGAGGTCGGCGGACCGACGGTTCGGCGCGACCTCGCCGGTCAGGGTAGTCACGACGACGGGGTCGCGGCGAACCACGCAGCGTGCAACGGTCGTCCGTCGGCGTGGCGGGGCCCGCGACGGACGGTTCCGTGACACGATGTGCGGTCACCGTCCTCGTGGCCCGAGCCTACCGGGCCGTACCGAATACCATCGGCGGCGTGGACAGCACACTGAAGGGCACGTTGCACCGGCGTGGGCTCCGGATGACCCCTCAACGCCAGCTCGTGCTGGACGCGGTCCGGGAGCTGGGGCACGCGACACCCGAGCAGGTGTGCAGCCGGGTCCAGGCGACGGCATCGGCGGTGAACATCACGACGGTGTACCGGACGCTGGACCTGCTCGAGGAGCTCGGCGTCGTCCGGCACGCCCATCTCGGGCACGGTGCACCGACCTACTCCGAGCACCAGCACCGCCACGTCCACCTCGTCTGCCACCACTGCGGCCGGGTGGACGAGGCGCCGACCGAGCTGCTCTCCGATGTGGCGAGTCGCACGCTCGCCGACCTGGGCTTCCACCTGGACGCGACGCACGTGGCACTGTCCGGCACGTGCGTCGACTGTGCGCACGACGACGAGGACTCCGCCGACGGAGCCCCCGAGCAGGACGACACGGCGCCCCAGGAGGGCGCGGAGGGAGACCGGTGACCGTTCCCGGATCCGAGCAGGACCCCGACACCACCGACAACGCCGAGGACACGACCCCCGACCCGGACGACGTCGTCGCCGCGCACCACGGCGACCCGCCGGCCGAGCAGCGGGCGATGGCCCGCTCCGCCGCCGTCGTCGACCGCGGGCACCGCGAGGTGCTGGCGGTGACCGGCGAGGAGCGGCTGTCCTGGCTGCACCTGCTGCTCACCCAGCACGTCAGCGAGCTGCCGCCCGGCACCGGCACCGAGGCCCTGGTACTCGACGCGCAGGGCCGGGTGCTGCACCACATGGCCGTCGCGTCGTCGGCGGACACGGTCTGGCTCGACACCGAGCCCGGCGAAGGCGCAGCACTGCTCGACTACCTGGCGAAGATGGTGTTCTGGTCGAAGGTCGAGCCGCGTGACGTCACCGCCGAGCTGGCGGTGCTGTCGGTCGTCGGTCCGCAGACCCCGGCCGTGCTCGCCGCGGCGGGACTGCCGGTGCCCGATGCACCGAACGGCGTCACGGCCCTGCCGGACGGCGGGTTCGTGCGACGGATGCCGTGGCCGGGCCGGGACGCGGCGGACGTCGTCGTCCCCCGCGGGACGAAGGACGCCCGCTGGGCGGACCTCACCGCGGCCGGGGCGCGGGCCGCCGGGACGATCGCGTTCGAGGCGCTGCGGGTGGAGTCGCGCGCACCGCGCCTGCACCGCGACACCGACGACCGCACCATCCCGCACGAGGTCGGCTGGATCGGCTCCGCCGTGCACCTGACCAAGGGCTGCTACCGGGGCCAGGAGACCGTCGCCCGGGTCGCGAACCTGGGGCGCCCGCCCCGGCGCACGGTGCTGCTGATGCTCGACGCCGGCGACGAGGACCTGCCGCACACGGGCGACCCGGTGGTGCGCGACGGCCGCACGGTCGGCCGTGTGGGCACGGTCGTCCAGCACCACGAGCTGGGCCCGGTGGCGCTCGCGCTGCTCAAGCGGTCGGTTCCGGTGGACGCCGAGCTGACCGCGGGCGTCGACGACCGGGTCTCCCCCGCGACGATCGACCCGGACTCCTACGAGCCGGACCCGGACACCCCGCCGCCGGGCCGCGCGGCCCGGGAACGGACGGGTGGCGCTGCGCGTCGCGGATGACGCGCAGCCCGGCCGGACCACCGTGGGGCGGCCACCGGCTGAACACGCGGGCCCCGCGCCGGTCCGGGGCCGGGCCCGCCTGTGACGACGGCGGTGCCGCGTCGCATGTTCCGGGGTGAGCAGGGTACGGTTGTTTTCACGACATTGATGAGACGAGAGGGGCCGCCGGGTCGTGCGCAATGACCGGCCGCCCCTTCCCTGTTGTAAGGGGGACCTGCCATGGGGCGTGGACGAGCCAAGGCCAAGCAGACGAAGGTGGCCCGTGAGCTCAAGTACAGCTCCCCTTCTATGGATCTCGACGCCTTGCAGCGGGAGATCGGTAGCGCGACGGCGGTGACTACCGACAGCCGCGAGGACGACTACGGCGAGTACGACGACCTCGCCGCCAAGTACAACGACGAGGACGACGACCCTCGCCGTTGACGGCCACCCCGGCGCCCGGCCCTCCGTCGTGACACGGCGGCCCGGGCGCCGCGGCACGTGTCGACCCGGGCGGTTTCCCCCGGCCGGTCGGATAGGGCAAGATCATGACCAGTCTCCTGTGGGAGGCTTGGTCACCGATCCCGTCACCTCCGAGGTGTTCAGCAGATGCGCGGCAACCTGTTCGCGGTCGCCGTCAACCTCGTCGTGCTGACCGTGCGGTCGGACCGTCTGCACGTGCTGCTCATCGAGCGGGGCGAGCCCCCGTTCCTCGGGCACTGGGCCCTTCCCGGTGGTTTCGTCCGCCCGGAGGAGGACCTCGTGCACACCGCCAGCCGGCGGTTGGGCGAGGAGACCGGGGCCGACACCGGCAGTGCCGTGTGCGGGCACCTCGAGCAGCTGGCGAGCTACGCCGCACCCGACCGCGATCCCCGCGGCCGGGTCCTGTCCGTGGGGTACCTCGCGCTGCTGCCGGACATGCCGGAGCCGACACCGGGTGGCGGGGCCACCGCGTCCGCGTGGTGCGCCGTCGACGACGTGCCGCCGCTGGCGTTCGACCACCAGCGCATCCTCGCCGACGGCGTGGAGCGGGCGAAGTCGAAGCTCGAGTACACGACGCTCGCCGTCTCGTTCTGCCCGGACGAGTTCACGGTGACCGACCTGCGCCGGGTCTACGAGGCCGTCTGGGGGACCTCCCTGGACCCGCGCAACTTCCAGCGCAAGGTGACCTCCACCGACGGCTTCCTCGTGCCGACGACGACGCTGGTCACCGGCGGTCGCGGGCGGCCGCCCCGGTTGTTCCGCCGCGGCCCGGCGACGGCGCTGCACCCGCCGATGCTGCGTGAGTCGCACCGCGCCGGGAGCCGGCAGCCCGCGTCGCACGACGCGGAGCTGCATCACTCCTTCGAGTGAGAGCAGACCGCGCGGGACCGCCTCAGAAGCGGGGGTGCTCCCCCCGCAGCTGCACCCGGGCGCCGAGCTCGCCGGAACCGGCACCGTCGACGTCGCCGATCCGGCCGACCTCGCCCAGGATCCAGGCGGGCACGTGCCGGGCGGTGAGGACGGCGAGGGCGCGGTCGACGTCCTCGGGCGGCAGCACCGCGACCATCCCGACGCCCATGTTGAACGTCTTCTCCATTTCCGCGCGCTCGACCCGGCCGCGGGACTGGATCAGCTTGAAGATCGGGGCCGGGGTCCAGGAGCCGCGCTCCACGGTGGCTGCGAGGCCCTCGGGCAGCACCCGCTCCAGGTTGCGGGCCAGCCCGCCGCCGGTGATGTGGGAGAACGTCCGCACGCCGGTCTCGGCGGTGATCGCCAGGCAGTCCTTGGCGTAGATCCGGGTCGGGACGAGCAGCTCCTCGCCGAGGGAGTGGTCGAACTCCTCCAGCTCACCGGCCAGCGGCAGCCGGGCGATGTCGAGCAGCACGTGGCGGGCCAGGGAGTAACCGTTGGAGTGCAGCCCGGAGGAGCCGAGCGCGACCAGCACGTCGCCGGGGCGGACGCGCTCGGGCCGCAGCATCTTCTCGGCGTCGACGACACCGACACCGGTGGCGGAGAGGTCGTAGGCGCCCTCCTCCATCAGCCCGGGGTGCTCGGCGGTCTCGCCGCCGAGCAGCGCGCAGCCCGCGGTCTGGCAGCCCTCGGCGATGCCGCGGACGATCGTCGCGACCTGGTCGGGGACGATCTTGCCGATGGCGATGTAGTCCTGCAGGAACAGCGGCTCGGCCCCGCAGACGACCAAGTCGTCGACGACCATCGCGACGAGGTCCTGGCCGATGGTGTCGTGCTTGTCCATCGCCTGCGCGATCGCGACCTTGGTCCCGACGCCGTCGGTGGAGGCGGCCAGGACCGGCTCGGAGTACTTGCCGAACTTCGCCGCGAACAGGCCGGCGAAGCCGCCGATGCCGCCGCGCACCTCGGGCCGGGTGGCCTTCTCGGCGAACGGACGGAAACGCTCGACCGCCTGCTCCCCCGCGTCGATGTCCACCCCCGCGGAGGCGTAGCTGGCGGGGCCGGGCTCGGTCGAGGGCATGCGAGGTCTCTCCAGGTCGGGACGGGGTCGTGATCGGGTGCTGCTACGGGCGGGTCAGCGCCTCTCCGGCACCGTATCCGACGGACAGCGGGCCGGGATCGCCAGAGGCGGCGCCGGACGACGTCGGCTCCGGGACGTCCTCGAGCAGGTGCTTGCCGAGCTGGGCCTCCTCCGGCAGCGGGATCGGGTAGTCCCCGTCGAAGCAGGCGCAGCACAGCCGCGAGCGCGGCTGCTCGGAGGCGGCGACCATCTGCTCGACCGAGACGTAGCCGAGGCTGTCCGAGCCGATCGAGCGTCGGACGCCCTCGGTGTCGGCGCCGTTGGCGATCAGCTCGGCCCGGCTGGCGAAGTCGATGCCGTAGAAGCAGGGCCAGCGCACGGGCGGCGAGGCGATCCGCACGTGCACCTCGAGGGCGCCGGCCTCGCGCAGCATCCGCACCAGTGCGCGCTGGGTGTTGCCGCGGACGATCGAGTCGTCGACGACGACCAGCCGCTTGCCGCGGATGACGTTGCGCAGCGGGTTCAGCTTCAGCCGGATGCCGAGCTGGCGGATGGTCTGGCTGGGCTGGATGAAGGTGCGCCCGACGTAGGCGTTCTTCACCAGGCCCTGGCCGTAGGGGATGCCGGAGCCCTGGGCGTAGCCGATGGCGGCCGGGGTGCCGGACTCCGGGACCGGGATGACCAGGTCGGCCTCGACCGGGTGCTCCTCGGCGAGCCGGCGGCCGATCTCCACCCGGGTGTCGTAGACCGAGCGGCCGGCGATGGTGGTGTCCGGTCGCGCCAGGTAGACGTACTCGAACACGCAGCCCTTCGGCTCCGGGGCGGCGAAGCGCTGACTGCGGATGCCGTCGGCGTCGATCGCGATGAGCTCGCCCGGCTCGACCTCGCGGACGAACGAGGCGCCGACGATGTCCAGCGCCGCCGTCTCCGACGCTACGACCCAGCCGCGCTCCAGGCGGCCCAGGACCAGCGGGCGGACGCCCTGGGGGTCGCGGGCGGCGTAGAGGGTGCTCTCGTCGGCGAAGGTCAGCGAGAACGCGCCGCGCAGCCGCGGCAGCAGCCGCATCGCGGCCTCGTAGACGCCGAGGTCCGCGGCGCCCGCGGCCAGCAGCTCGGTGAGCAGGTCGGAGTCGGTGGTCGCGCGCAACCCGGACCGCTTGCGGTTCTCCAGCTTCGCGACGTCCTCGCGCAGCTCGGCGGTGTTGACCAGGTTGCCGTTGTGGCCCAGCGCCAGGCCGGAGCCCGCGGCCGTGGTGCGGAACGTCGGCTGGGCGTTCTCCCAGGTCGTCGCGCCGGTCGTCGAGTAGCGGCAGTGGCCGACGGCGAGGTGCCCGCGCAGCGAGGACAGCGTCTGCTCGTCGAACACCTGGCTGACCAGGCCGAGGTCCTTGAACACCACGGTGCGGCGGCCGTCGGACACGGCGATGCCGGCGGCCTCCTGGCCGCGGTGCTGCAGCGCGTAGAGGCCGTAGTAGGTCATCTTCGCGACGTCCTCGCCGGGGGCCCAGACGCCGAACACACCGCACTCCTCGCGGGGTCCTTGCTCGTCGGGCTCGGCGGCGGAGGGGGCGACGGGGGTGAGGGAGAGGGTTCGTTCAGGGCTGACGTGCTCGTTCCGGACGGAACTCAACGCGGCGCTCCTCGGCTGGCGGCGTACCGGGACCAGGGGACGACTGTACGCCCCGAGATCACGTCTCCCCAGGTACGGGGACAGGGGTCACGTCGGAGTCGCACACCGCACCTATCCGGTCACGGCGTGCGGAGCGGCAGGAACGCGGCGATCTCGCCGGCCCGCGACCCGGACGCCGACACCCGCCCGGCGGCCAGCGCGTCGTCCCAGCTCAGGCGGCCGACGGCGAGCGCGATCCAGGTCCGCGGGTCGGCCTCGACGACGTTCGGCGGGGTGCCGCGGGTGTGCCGCGGCCCCTCGACGCACTGCACCGCACCGAACGGCGGGACCCGCACCTCGACGCTGCGGCCCGGCGCGCGCCGGGCCAGCTCGTCGAGCGACGCCTTCACCGCCGACTTGCGTGTCGCCCGGTCCGGCTCGACCCCGTCGTCGACCCAGTCCAGGAGGACGTCGGACATCAGACCGAGACGGCGCCGAACCGCGCCGGGAGCGTGCCCTCCCAGGCGGCGCGCAGCTCGTCGAGCGCCAGCGCGCCGAGGGCGTCGCCCAGGTCGAGGACGTCGCCGCCGGTCTCGCCGAGCCGCAGCGCCGGGACACCGGCCTCGGCCGCGCGGGCCAGGAACGCCTCGGCGCCGTCGGCGGGCACGGTGACCAGCACCCGTCCGGCCGACTCGGCGAACAGCGCGGTGAACGAGTCCTCGTGCACCCCGGCCAGGTCGACGCGGGCGCCCCGGCCCCCGGCGAGCGCGGCCTCGACCAGGCCCTGGGCGAGGCCGCCGTCGGACAGGTCGTGGCTGCCGGTCAGCGCCCGGTCCGCGGCCGCTGCGGCGACGAGCTGCGCGAGGCGCCGCTCGTGCTCCAGGTCGACGGCGGGCGGCCGTCCGCCGAGGTGCCCGTGCACCTCGTGCGCCCACTCCGACCCGCCGAACTCGGCGGCGGTGGTGCCGAGCAGGACGACCGTGTCGCCGTCGGCGCCGGCGAACCCGGACCGGACCGCGGTGGTGACGTCGTCGATCACGCCGAGCACGCCGACGACCGGGGTCGGCAGGATCGCCGTCGTCCCGGTCTGGTTGTAGAAGCTGACGTTGCCGCCGGTGACCGGGGTGCCCAGCACCGCGCAGCCGTCGGCGAGACCGCGCACGGCCTGCTCGAACTGCCACATGACGTGCGGGTCCTCGGGCGAGCCGAAGTTCAGGCAGTCGGTGACGGCGAGCGGCACGGCGCCGGAGGTCGCGACGTTGCGGTAGGCCTCGGCCAGCGCGAGCTGCGCGCCGACGTACGGGTCGAGCGCCACGAAGCGGGCGTTGCAGTCGGTGGCGACGGCGATGCCGCGGCCGGTGGACTCGTCGACCTGCACGACCCCGGCGTCGGCGCCGTGCGCGGCGACGGTGTTGCCGCGCACGTAGCGGTCGTACTGGTCGGTGACCCACGAGCGGGACGCGAGGTTCGGGGCGGCGGCCATCCGCAGGATCTCCGCACGCAGCTCGGACGGGGTCTCCGGGCGGGGCAGCATCTCCGGCCAGTCCGCGTTCAGCGCGTCCTGCTTCGCGTCGTCGCGGGCGACCGGGCGGGTGTAGACCGGGCCCTCGTGGGCGACCGTGCCCGGCGGCACGTCGACGACGGTCTCGCCCTGGGAGGTGATCACCAGGCGGTCGCCGTCGGTGACCTCGCCGATCACGGTGGCGATGGTGTCCCACTTGCGGCAGACGGCGAGGAAGGCCTCGACGTTCTCCGGGGTGACGACCGCGCACATCCGCTCCTGGGACTCCGAGGAGAGGATCTCGGCGGCGGTCATGCCGGTGGCGCGCAGCGGGACGGCGTCGAGGTCGACGTGCATGCCGCCGTCACCGGCGGAGGCGAGCTCGGAGGTCGCGCAGGACAGCCCGGCGCCGCCGAGGTCCTGGATGCCGACGACGAGCCCGGCCGCGAACAGCTCCAGGCAGCACTCGATGAGGACCTTCTCGGTGAACGGGTCACCGACCTGGACGCTCGGGAGCTTCTTCCGCCCGGTGCCGCCGCCGGCGGAGTCGAAGGTCTCCGACGCCAGCACGGACACGCCGCCGATGCCGTCGAGGCCGGTCGTCGCACCGAACAGGATGATCTTGTTGCCGGTACCGGAGGCGAACGCGAGGTGCAGGTCCTCGGTCTTCAGCGCCCCCACGCACAGGGCGTTGACCAGGGGGTTCCCCGCGTAGGACGGGTCGAAGACGACCTCGCCCGCGACGTTCGGCAGGCCGAGGCAGTTCCCGTAGCCGCCGACGCCGGCGACGATGCCGGGCAGCACCCGCCCGGTGTCGTCGGCGTCGAGCGGACCGAACCGCAGCGGGTCGCCGACGGCGATCGGGCGCGCGCCCATGGCCATGATGTCGCGGACGATGCCGCCGACACCGGTCGCCGCCCCCTGGTAGGGCTCGACGTAGGACGGGTGGTTGTGCGACTCGACCTTGAAGGTGACCGCCCAGCCGTCGCCGACGGACACGACGCCCGCGTTCTCGCCGATCCCGGCGAGCATCGTCGAGCGCATCTGTTCGGTGGTGGTCTCACCGAAGTAGCGCAGGTGGACCTTGGAGGACTTGTAGGAGCAGTGCTCGCTCCACATCACCGAGTACATCGCCAGCTCGGCGTCGGTGGGCCGGCGGCCGAGGATCTCCCGGATCCGGACGTACTCGTCGTCCTTGAGCCCCAGCTCCCGGAAGGGCTGCGGCTGCTCCGGAGTGGCCTCGGCGTGCTTGACGGAATCGACCGGCACCTGGGACTGCGTCACGGGACCAGGGTAGACGGGGCTCCCCCGCCCGCGTCCCCGCACGGTGCCGGGGCCCACAGGCGGGGTTCCCCACAGCAGGTCACGGACCGAGGACGACGACGGCCCGGCCCGCGGTCCACGGGGACCGCCGGCCGGGCCGGACGTCGTGCGCGGGTCAGGCGGTGACGCGGGCCAGCACCGAGGTGAACAGGCCGAGCCCGTCGGCCGACGGGCCGGTCAGCGCACTGGTCGCGTGCTCGGGGTGCGGCATGAGACCGACGACGTTCCCGGCCGCGTTGGTCACACCGGCGATGCCGCGGGTCGAGCCGTTCGGGGCCGGGTCGCGGTAGCGGAACACCACGCGGCCCTCGCCCTCGAGCTCGTCGAGGGTCGCGGCGTCGGCGACGTAGCGGCCCTCCTGCGACTTGAGCGGGATCAGCAGCTCGTCGCCCGCGGCGTAGTCACGCGTCCAGGCCGTGCCGGCGTTCTCCACCGTGAGCACCAGGTCGCGGCACAGGAAGTGCATCCCGGCGTTCGCGACGAGCGCGCCGGGGAGCAGGTGCGCCTCGCAGAGGATCTGGAATCCGTTGCAGATGCCGAGCACCGGCAGACCGCGCCCGGCGCCCGCCACGACCTCGGTCATGATCGGCGCCAGGCTCGCGATCGCGCCGGCGCGCAGGTAGTCGCCGTAGGAGAACCCACCCGGCACGACGACGGCGTCCACGCCCTGCAGATCGTGGTCGCCGTGCCACAGCGGGACGGCCTCGGCGCCGGCGCGGCGGACCGCGCGGGCGGCGTCGACGTCGTCCAGGGTGCCCGGGAAGGTGATCACACCGACACGGGTGCTCACAGCCGGGTCACCGTCCAGTCCTCGATCACCGGGTTCGCCAGCAGCGAGCCGGCGAGCCGGTGCAGGGTCTCGTCGTCGATGCCGTCGGACACCTCGAGCTCGAAGTGCTTGCCCTGCCGCACCCCGCTCACGCCGGACACACCGATCCGGTCGAGCGCCCGGGTCACGGCCTGACCCTGCACGTCGAGGATCTCGGGCTTGGGCATCACGTCCACCACCACTCTGGCCACGGGGTCAGCCTACGGTGAACAGGGGCGACGGCTCGACGTGCGTGCCCTCACCATCGGCCCATGAGGATCCTCGTCCTGGGTGGCACGGTCTTCCTCTCCCGCGCGGTCGCCGCGGCCGCGCTCGCTCCGGGCCATCCGGTGACCTGCGTGTCCCGTGGTGTCTCCGGGCCGCCGCCGGACGGCGCGGAGGCGGTGACGGCGGACCGGTCCCGGCCCGGGGCGCTGGCCGCGGCGCTGCACGGGCGCACGTTCGACGCCGTCGTGGACGTCGCGACGATGTCCGCGCCGTGGGTCCGCGACGCCCTCGACGCGCTGCACGGCCGGTTCGGGCACTGGACCTTCGTCTCCTCGATCAACGCCTACGCCGACCCGTCGCTGCGCGGCGGGACCGTGACGCAGCCGACCCTGGCACCGCTGCACGACCAGCCCGACCAGGACCTCACGACCCGGGACCCGGGCGTCTACGGCGCCGCGAAGGTCGCGAGCGAACAGGCCGTGCGGGAGCGGGCGGGCGACCGGGCGCACGTGGTGCGCGGCGGGCTGATGTGCGGGCACGGCGACCTGTCCGACCGCTACGGCTACTGGGCGGACCGGTTCGCCCGCGGCGGCCGGGTGGTCGTCCCGGACGTGCCCGCCCAGCCGATGCAGCTCGTCGACGTGGACGACCTCGCCGCCTGGATCGTGGCCGGCGCCGCCGACGGCACCACCGGCACCCACGACGGCGCAGGCCAGCGGTCCACCCTGGACCGGGTGCTCACCGGGACCGCCGACGCCGTGGGCGCCGACGACCTGGAGCTCGTCCGGGTCCCGGAGCGGACGCTGGCCGAGCAGGACGTGGCGTTCTGGGCCGGTCCGCGGTCGCTGCCGCTGTGGCTGCCGGAGTCCCTCTGGGGCATGGTCGACCGGGACGTCACCACGACGTCCACCGCCGGTCCGGCGGCTCGCCCACTCGCCGACACCGCCCGCGCCGCGCTGGCGTGGGAGCGCGGGCTCGGCGCCGGCCGGGGGCGCCGGGCCGGGCTCACCGACGCCGAGGAGCAGGCCGTGCTGCGGGCGCTCGGCTGAGCCGGGACGCCCGCCACCCCCCGACCGGGCATGCTGGTCCCATGCACCTGACGCACTACGGCCACGCCTGCGTCCTGGTCGACACCGGGTCGGCCCGGCTCCTGTTCGACCCGGGCGCGTTCTCGACCGGCTTCGAGACCCTGGACGGCCTGGACGCGATCCTGGTCACCCATCAGCACTTCGACCACGTCGACGCCGACGCGCTGCGCACCCTGCTGCGTGCCAACCCCGACGCCGCCCTGGTCACCGACGGCCAGACCGCCGGGCAGCTCGACGGCGTCGACGCCCGCACCGCCGCCCCCGGCGACGTGCTGGCCCTCGGCGGCGCCGAGGTGTCCGTCGTCGGGTCCGGGGACCACGCGCAGATCCACCCGGACATCCCGCTGGTCGCGAACAACGGCTACCTCGTCGACGGCGCGCTGCTCCACCCCGGCGACGCCTACGTCCCGCCGGGCGTCGACGAGCTGGCGACGCTGCTGCTCCCCACCGGCGCACCCTGGCTGAAGGTGTCCGAGGCCGTCGACTACCTGCGGTCGGTCGCACCGCGGACGGTGGTGCCGATCCACGAGGGCACCCTCGCCGACCCGGCGCTCCACTACCGGTTCTTCGACGACCTGGGGCCCGACGCCACGACGCTCCTGGTCCCCGACCGGGAGACGGCGGTCGACGTCTGATGCCCCTGCAGTGGGAGCAGGTCGTCGTCGACGCCCGGGACCCGGTCCGGCTGGGCCGCTGGTGGGCCGAGGCCCTGGACTGGACGGTCGTGAACGCCTCGGCGTCGGAGTTCGAGATCCAGCCCGCCGAGGGCGTCGTCCCCGGGCTGATCTTCGTGCCGGTCGCGGAGGGGAAGCGGACCAAGAACCGCCTGCACATCGACCTGCGGCCGGACGGCGTCCGCGACTCCGAGGTGGCCCGGCTGCTGATGCTGGGCGCCACCCGGGTCAACGTGGGCCAGCACCGGGCCCCGGCCGACGAGGTGTCCTGGACGGTGCTCGCCGACCCCGAGGGCAACGAGTTCTGCGTGCTCGGCGAGCGGCGGACCTGACACCTGTCCACAGGTGGCACCGGTTGTCCACAGGAGAGCACACACTGTGGACAACCGGGCCGATCGCCGGGGAGCTCCTAGGTGTAACTCCCAGCCCCGTTGTTGACGCGGGTGATGGGTGGTCGGCCGCCGATGGCGGTGTGGCAGCGGTGGTGGTTGTAGGTGTGTAGCCAGTCCGGTAGCGCGGCGGCGCGCTCGTCGTTGCTGGT
>NZ_JAMXSG010000161.1:0-12763 GCF_024124365.1 Pseudonocardia sp. McavD-2-B | reverse complement strand
GGCTGGGTGACCGCGGAGACCGCACTGGTCGCGGGCGACCCGGCCGCTGCGCTCGCTGCCGCCGACGAGGCGCTGGCCGGGGCGCGGGCGCTCGGGTCCGCGCGGCACGTGCTCAAGAGCCGCCTGGTCCGGGCGGTCGTCGCCGGGGTGGCGGGGCAGGTCCGGGCGGACGTCGTCGCCGAGCTGGACGCGGTGGCCGCGGACGCGCTCGTACACGGACTGCTACCGCTGCACCGCCCTGCGCTGCTCGCCCGGGCCGACCTCACCGGGCCGGCACCGGGGCCGGACGGGGCACCGGACCCGGCCGGAGGTGGTCCGGATGCCGTACCCGCTCGGCCGCACCGCGGGCGCCGCGGGGCCGATCGGGCGATGCCGGAGGCCGGTTCCGGACCGGTCGCCGGAGCGCGACACGCCGGAGCGTCACCATTCGATACGCGCGGTCGCCGAGCGGGTGCGGAGGGTCGCCGACATGCGGTGTTGCACACGGTGAGCGTCCTCTATACGCGAAGTGACCGTAGCGGGCGAGAACTGCTGCGGGAGTAGTGCCCGGAGCCGGGCCCGGACGATGTACCGTACGGACTACTCCATTCGGCGACGCTTCACCCACATGACGCTGATGCACGTGGGTCAGAGCGCCGAACGGAGGGCACAAAATCGCCCCGACCGTGTCAAGGTGAGAGTGTCACCCGCCGATTCGGAGGGTGAAGAATCACCCGGCTGCAGGAAGCTGCAGGAAGGAATCGTCGTGACGACGGTACTCATCTGCGACGATCGTCGCAGCGTCCGCGAGGGACTGACTCGCGTCATGTCCGCGGTCCCGGGGGTCCAGCGCATCGACTGCGTCGCCCACGGGGACGAGCTCCTCGCCCGCTACGCCCGCCAGTCCGTCGACGTCGTCCTGGTCGGGACGCAGCGTGCTGTGCCCACCGGGGTGGAGGCCACCCGGCGACTGGTGGCCGCCCACCCGCAGGCCAACGTCATCGTCTTCGGAGCCCCGGACGACGCCGGCAGCATCGCCGCCGCCATCGCCGGTGGGGCACGCGGTTACCTGCGCTGGGACGCCTCGCGTCCCGAGCTGGTCGCCGCGCTGGCACACACCCTGGCCAGCACCTCGGTGCCGACCCCGCGCGTCCCCACCGACCCGGGGGTCCAGCTCACCGAGCGCGAGCTCCAGGTGCTGCGCGGGATGAGCCAGGGCAAGAGCAACGGCCAGATCGGCCGCGAGCTCTACCTCTCCGAGGACACCGTGAAGACCCACGCCCGCCGGCTGTTCCGCAAGCTCGGCGTCCGTGACCGCGCACAGGCCGTGGCCCACGGCTTCCGGCGCGGCCTGGTGTCCTGACCGGGCCCCCACCCGGAACGGCACGAGAACGCACCACCGAGCGACCGACCCCGAACCGGCCGCTCCACCCACTCGCCCGCGGGTGGGCATCGTGAGCCGGACCGACCCCCGCGGTCCGGCTCCACGCCCGGACATCCCCGTGTCCGGCCCACGCACCCGGGCCGCTGCAGGCCCCCGCGGCCCGCACCCGGGGCACCACGCCCGGGACCCCCGCCCCGACCGGCTCCGGCCGGCCCGGCGCCCGGTGACGGGACGCCGGTCGTGCTCCCCGCGACCGGACCCCGCCGGAGCGCGGCCGCCTCGGCGGGACCGATGACGGATCCGCCGGACGCCGTAACCGTCCGCGTCCGATCGGCCCTCGTCCGCCGAGCGGTCGGGGGGACGCCGGGAATCGACCTCCGTCGTCCCTCTCATCCCTGGTGTCACATGCGCCGCCGCAGCCCCGCGACCCCACGGCGACCCGTCCGGACTCCGCGCCGAACCGGGCGCGACCCGCGCCGGGCGGTCCACGGCCGGTGATCGGGCGCGGACGATCTTCACTGTGTCCGGTGACCGCAAATCTGCGGTGGGTGACGAACCGCTCGCCGACCGTGGCCGCCCCGTGGCCGTGTTCCGGCGTGGCCCCGCGCAACCCGGAACAGTGCACGATCGTCTGATCTGACATGGAGCGACTCCCGTCGGCGAGCCCCGCTCGGATACGGTGGATCCGAGCCGATCCCACCTGCGCGAACGCGGGTTGCCTCCACGATCGGATGACACTGCTGGAAGCTCGTAACGCCTGGGCGGTTCCCCACGATGAGTGAATCAAGAGACGTTCCCGACGAGTGGATCGAAGCGGCCATGGCCGGCGATCGGTCCGCGGTCGAGCGCGTTCTCGCCATGATTCGGCCCCTCGTCGTGCGCTACTGCCGCGCCCGTCTGGGGACCGACCGAGGGTCCGTCTCGGCGGACGATGTCGCCCAGGAGGTCTGCGTGGCCGTGCTCACGGCGTTGCCGGGGTATCGGGTGCAGGGTCGCCCGTTCCTCGCCTTCGTCTACGGCATCGCGTCCCACAAGGTCATCGACGCGCACCGGGCTGCGTCCCGGAACCGCTCGGAACCGATGGCCGACGTGCCGGACCGCATGGAGTCGTCCGACGGTCCGGAGTCCCGGGCCCTGCAGGTGGAACTGTCGAAGGAGATGTCCAAGCTCCTGGAGATCCTTCCGGACAAGCATCGGGAGATCATCGTGTTGCGCGTGGTCGTGGGTCTGTCCGCGGAGGAGACCGCGGCAGCCGTCGGCTCCACCCCGGGCGCCGTCCGCGTCGCCCAGCACCGGGCGCTGGCCCGGCTGAGGAAGATGATGAGTGAGGAGGTGGTCCGGGATGCGTGACCAGGGTCCGCACGGTCCGGGCTTCCCCCCGCCGCCCGGTGAGGGCTGGGAGCGCCCGCCCGCACCGGTGACGCGTGGCCGCTTCGGCGAGCCCCGCCCTCCCCGTACCAACGGCCACACCAACGGCCACTCGCATCCGCTCGGGCACCGGGGTCACCCGGTGCCGTTCGACGGGCGCACCGTCCCGCAGCCGGCCGTGCAGCGGCACGCCGCCCGCGCCGACGAGTGGGACGACCTCGACGGCGTCGAGGACGACGGCCCGATCGACCTCGTCGAGCTCCAGGCCGACGACGAGCTGATCAACGCCCTGTCCTCCGGGCTCGGCGTGTCCGGCCCCGGCCGGCGCGGCTACGACGTCGACGACCACCTGACCGCGATGCTCTCGTCCTGGAAGGACGAGGTCGAGCGCGACCCGATCCCGCAGCTCCTCGACACCGACGAGGCCGTGCAGATCCTGCAGCCGGCGAAGCCGTCGCGGAAGGTCTCCTTCCTGCGTCCGCTCGTCGCCGCCGCGGCGGTCGCGGCATGTGCGCTGGCCGTCGTCTCGATCAGTGCGCACGAGGCCCAGCCGGGCGACGCCCTGTGGGGTGTCTCCCGGGTGCTCTACAGCGAGCGCGCCGAACAGGTGCAGGCCGCGACCACGCTGCGCGAGGGCATCGAGCGGGTCAACGCCAAACTCGCCGCCGGGGACACCGTCGGTGCGCAGCAGGAACTCGCCGCGCTCGGCCCGCTGGTGGACCGCACCGCGCCCGACCTGCGCAACGACTTCGAGCAGCAGAACCGCTTCCTGAGCCAGAAGGTCGCCGAGACCCCGCCGGGCACGCCGACCGACCCACGGTCGCCGCTGCGCGACGGGACCCCGGCCCCGCCGCCCCCGGTCTCCGAGGGCGACGAGGACACCCCGGCGCCGGACCCGCGTCCGACGCAGGGAGCGACCACCCCGGGCGGCCCGACCTCCCCGGAGGGCACCACCGACCCGTCCGTGCTGAACGGGCCGGGTGAGACGTCGCCCACGACGTCGCCGTCGCCGTCGGAGACCTCGCCGACGACGGAGGGCCAGGCGGACCCGACGACGCCGACGACGGCGCCCACGACCCGGCCCACCGCTGCCGGGGAGGGACAGGCCGACCCCTCGGACGACACCACGCCCCCGCCGTCGTCGACGACGACCGGTGCAGTGAGCAGCACACCGAACTGACGCGGTCCGGTACGCAGCACGGCGACGGGCCCCGGAGGATCTCCTCCGGGGCCCGTCGTGTGTCTCTGGGGTGCCGCGCTCAGTCGGCGAGGGTCGCGTCGGCGTAGCCGCGGCAGTACTCCCACGTGACGTAGTACGCCGGGTCCGGGTCGTAGGCCGGCTCGTGCGGCCGCATCCGGCCCTCGTCGAGCAACTGCTGCAGGCTCGCGCGCAGCAGGTTCCACTCGTGGAAGTGCTGTTCGCCGCAGTCCGCGCAGTCGACGACGATCCCGCGGACGCCACGGCCCGCCAGCAGCGCCTGGTACACGGCGAGGTCCGCCAGGTCGGCCAGGATCTCGCCGCGGTCGGTCTCGTTCAACGGGGGGACATCGGAGTCACCGGAACCCGGCCACGGGCCGTCACCACGGTCGTCGTAGGCCTGCATCGAGAGCGCAGGGTCATCCGGGTCTCCGGCGAACGGGTCCGGTGGCAGCGCCTCTGGTGACACGGCGTACACGGTACCGGTGCAGGGGGGTCGGGCCCCGGCCCACCCCGGGGTGGTGGACGTACGATGGCGGCCTGCGGCGGGAGCCCGCCGTCAGCGTCGACCGCACCGCCTCGACAACACTGCTTCGACCGCAAGAGGAGCCCCGGAGAGATGACGAGCGAGATGGGCGGCCTGCCGGACAAGTTCGCGATGCTCGGACTGACCTTCGACGACGTGCTGCTGCTGCCCGCCGAGTCGGACGTGATCCCCAGCTCGGCCGACACGTCGAGCCAGGTGACCCGCCGGGTGCGGGTCCAGGTGCCGCTGGTCTCGTCCCCGATGGACACCGTCACCGAGTCCCGGATGGCCATCGCGATGGCCCGCGCCGGCGGTCTCGGCGTGCTGCACCGCAACCTCTCCCCGGACGCCCAGGCGGCCCAGGCCGAGGTCGTGAAGCGGTCCGAGGCCGGCATGGTGACCGACCCGGTGACCTGCAGCCCCGACGCGACGCTGGCCGACGTCGACGCCCTGTGCGCCAAGTTCCGGATCTCCGGTGTGCCGGTGACCGACGAGACCGGCCGGCTGGTGGGGATCATCACCAACCGCGACATGCGCTACGAGGTCGACACCGACCGGCCCGTGTCGGAGGTCATGACCCGCGCGCCCCTGGTGACGGCCAAGGTCGGCGTCACCGCGGAGGCCGCGCTGGGCCTGCTGCGCCGGCACAAGCTGGAGAAGCTGCCCATCGTCGACGGCGACGACATGCTGCGCGGCCTCATCACGATCAAGGACTTCAACAAGACCGAGCAGTACCCGCTGGCGACCAAGGACCCGGACGGGCGGCTCGTCGTCGCCGCCGCGGTCGGGGTCGGCGACGACGCCTACGCCCGCTCGATGCAGCTCGTCGAGGCCGGTGTGGACGTCCTGATGGTCGACACCGCGCACGGCCACTCCCGCCGGGTGCTGGAGACCGTCGCGAAGCTGCGCGCCGAGGTCGGCGACCACGTCGACGTCGTCGGCGGCAACGTCGCCACCTACGAGGGCGCCAGGGCGCTCGTCGAGGCGGGCGCGGACGCGGTGAAGGTCGGCGTCGGGCCGGGCTCGATCTGCACCACCCGCGTCGTCGCCGGGGTCGGCGCCCCGCAGATCACCGCGATCTACGAGGCCACCCGGGCGTGCGCCCCGGCCGGCGTCCCGGTCATCGGCGACGGCGGCATCCAGTACTCCGGCGACGTCGCCAAGGCCATCGCGGCCGGCGCGTCGACGGTCATGCTGGGCTCGCTGCTGGCCGGCACCGCGGAGTCGCCCGGCGAGGTCGTGCTCGTCGGCGGCAAGCAGTTCAAGACCTACCGCGGGATGGGCTCGCTCGGCGCCATGCAGGGCCGTGCCGGTGCCGCGGGCCGGTCCTACTCCAAGGACCGCTACGCCCAGGACGACGTGCTCAGCGAGGACAAGCTCGTCCCCGAGGGCATCGAGGGCCGGATCCCGTTCCGCGGGCCGCTGTCCTCGGTCGTGCACCAGCTCGGCGGCGGGCTGCGCTCGGGCATGGGCTACGTCGGCGCGCAGACCATCCCGGACCTGCAGCAGGCGCGCCTGGTGCGGATCACCGCGGCCGGTCTCAAGGAGAGCCACCCGCACGACATCACGATGACCGTCGAGGCCCCGAACTACGCCGCCCGGTAGTGACGGGGGCCCCAGCACCTTCCTGAGCAGCGCCGCTTAGGGTGGTGCCCGTGCGTGACCTCGTGGAGATCGGGATGGGCCGGGAGGCCCGTCGTGCCTACGACCTCGACCAGATCGAGATCGTCCCGTCGCGGCGGACCCGCAGCTCGAAGGCCGTCTCGACGGCCTGGCAGCTCGACGCCTACCGCTTCGACATCCCGCTGCTGACCCACCCCACCGACGCGGTGGTGTCGCCGGACTCGGCGGTGCGGATCAGCGAGCTCGGCGGGCTGGGGGTGCTGAACGCCGAAGGCCTGTGGGCCCGGCACACCGACCCGAAGGGCGCGCTGGAGCGTGTCGTCGCGGCGGCGACCGGCGACGAGCCGGACTCCGCGGTGGCGCTGCTGCAGGAGCTGCACCAGGCCCCCATCCAGCAGGACCTGATCACCGAGGCGCTGCGCCCGCTGCGCGACGGCTCGCACACGGTGGCGGCGCGGGTCAGCCCGCAGCGCGCGCGTGAGCTCACCCCGGCGCTGCTCGCCGCGGGCGTCGAGATCCTCATCGTGCAGGGCACGATCATCTCCGCCGAGCACGTCTCGGACGGCGAGCCGCTCAACCTCAAGGACTTCATCGCCGAGCTGGACGTCCCGGTCGTCGCCGGCGGGGTGGGGGACTACCGCACCGCGCTGCACCTGATGCGCACCGGCGCCGCCGGCGTCATCGTCGGGTACGGGCAGTCCACCTCCACCACCACCGACGAGGTGCTGGGGGTCGGGGTCCCGATGGCGACCGCGATCGTCGACGCCGCGGCGGCCCGCCGCGACTACCTCGACGAGACCGGCGGCCGGTACGTGCACGTGATCGCCGACGGCGGCATCGGCACCTCCGGTGACATCGCCCGCGCCGTGGCGTGCGGCGCCGACGCGGTCATGCTCGGGGAGCAGCTGGCCGAGGCCGCGGAGGCCCCCGCGGGCGGGCTGTACTGGACCTCCTCGGCGGCGCACCCGTCGCTGCCGCGCTCGGAGGTCACCGGCCTCGCGCGGTCCGGGCGGACCCTGGAGCAGGTGCTGTTCGGGCCGACCGACAGCCCGTACGGCACGACGAACCTGTTCGGCGCGCTGCGGCGGGCGATGGCGAAGACCGGCTACTCCGATCTCAAGGAGTTCCAGCGGGTCGGGCTGAACCTGCGTACCTGAGTCACCCCTCGGCGGTCACGGCCGCCACGAACTCCGCGGCCCGCTCCCGCAGCCCGGCCCGTCGCTCGTCGACGGTCGTGCCGGGGGCCGGCTTGAGCGCGGCCGTCGCCGTCTCGACGCGGACGTGCTCGGCGCAGGCCAGGTCGGCGCAGATGTAGGTGCCGACGGTGTCGCCCTGGCGCCCCTTCGCGCCGCGGCGCGGGGCGGCGAACAGCGCGACTCCGCCGACGGTGTGGGTGGTCCGGCACAGCGCGCACATCGCCGCCGCGCGGGTGGCGCCGGTGGCGGCGCGCAGCACGACACCGGCCGGGCCGTCGTCGGTGGGGACCAGCAGCACCCCGCGGTCGGGGGCCTTCGGGTCACGCCAGCCGCGGACGTCGTCGAGCCGGTCGGGGTCCAGGTCGCGGACCCACGCGGGCAGGACCATCCGCGTCGCCTCCCCCTTGGAGCAGTTGGTGAGGGCGCGGCGGATCCGGGTCTCGGTCGGGCTGGTCACGGCGGGCCACGCTAGGCGCCTGTCGCCGCGGGGGTCGAGCGGGTTTCGCGCGGTAGGTTCGACGGCGACGCCGTCGTCAGCCAGGAGGAGCCCGCCGATGAGCCGCCCCACCGCCGGAGCCGCCATGGGCGGTGGACGAGCCTTCGTCGACGCGACCGGGACCCCGGTGCCGCTGCGCGGACCGGTCGTGCGGGTGGTGGCGACCGACCCCCGGGTGGGGGAGCTGCTGCTGGAGCTGGGCGCCCAGCTGGTCGGCTGCGCGGGGGCGCTCGACGGTGTCGACGCGGTCGGCGACGACCGCAGCCCGGACCCGCAGGCGGTGCGGGCGCTGCGCCCGGACGCGATCGTCACCGGGACCGCCGACGGCCGGTACGACCTGGCCGACCCGGCCCTGCTCGGACGGCTGCGCGACATCGCACCGACGGTCGCCGTCGACCTGGGGCGCCGCGCCGCGAGCGCCGCGGACCTGCGGGCGCTGCTCGGGTCGGTGCAGCCGCCGCCGCTGCGCTCGCGCGGGCGGCACGAGGACTGAGGCTCAGCCCGCCAGGACGGCGCGGACGCGGTCGGTGACGGCCGTCAGGTCGTCGCGCACCAGGTTCGCCTGCGCGGTGAAGACCGACAGCTGCGAGGGGTCCAGCGCGAGCGCCCCGGAGGTCCCCGCGGTGGCGGCGGCGGTGCCGTGGTCGAGCAGCGCGGTCCAGGACGTCTGCGCGACGGCGTCGGGCACGGCGTCGTGGGCCCGTGCGGCGTCGATGGCGGCCTGCAGCCGTCCGCAGGCGACGGCGAGCGCCACCGCGTCCTGACGGCCCGCGGCGTCGGCGACGCGGGTGAAGCCGTCGCCGATCGCGGTGAGGTGGGTGAGCCCGCCGTTGTCGCGCCAGGCGGTCATCGCGACGACCGGGTCCCCGGCCCACAGCCCGGTCCCGGCGGCGGACCCGACCAGCGACGCCGCGACGGCCTGCGGCAGCGGCGGGCCCTGCGGCACCGTCGCGCCGGAGGCGGTCACGGTCCGCGGGGTGGGCAGCGGCGAGGTCGCCGACGGGGTCATGATCAGGCCCGCGGCGGCGATCGCCGCGGTACCGGTGGCGGCGGCGCACAGGAACACCGGCAGGATCCGGGTCCGGAACGCGCGGGCCCGGGGGACGACCGCGGCCCCGGGAACCGGCTCCGCGGACTCCCGGACCGGCTCCGCGACCGCGGGCTCGTCGACGGAGGGCGCTGCGGGTGCCCGCGCCGGGGCGACCGGGGCCGGGCTCCCGCCGAGCAGCCCGGTGGTGCCGAGCGCCCCGAGGCCCAGCGCGTCCACCCCGAGCGCGCCGGTGCCGAGCGTGCCGGCGGCCGGGCGGGTCTCCTGCTCCGGCGCGGAGCGCTGGGCGGGGACGAGCGGCGCGGCGGTCGTGGTGGTGGCGCCGTCGACGGCCGGGTCGGCGGGGGTGTCGCCGGTGCCGGTGGTGTGGCCGGTCGGGGTGGTGGCCATCGGGGTGCCTCCAGGTCGTACGGTGCCGTCCTCCCCCCATCGGAGCAACCGGGCCTCGCCGTTACGCCGTACCGCCCGGGGCCGGCGGGGATCATCAGGATCGACGAGACGGTACGGACGACGGGTGACCTGGATCGCCCGTTTACCCTGGTCGTGTGCAGACCCCGACCGTCCTCGTCGTGGACTACGGCGCCCAGTACGCGCAGCTCATCGCCCGTCGCGTGCGCGAGGCGGACGTCTACTCCGAGATCGTGCCCGCGTCCCTGCCCGTCGCCGAGATCGTGGCCCGCGAGCCCGCCGCGGTGATCCTCTCCGGCGGCCCCGCGAGCGTGTACGCCGACGGCGCCCCCGCGGTCGACCCGGCGCTGTTCGAGGCCGGCATCCCGGTGTTCGGCATGTGTTACGGCTTCCAGGCGATGGCCCGGGCGCTGGGCGGCGAGGTCGCCCACGACGGCACCCGCGAGTACGGCCGCACCGAGGTCGCGCTGACCGGTACCCCCGGCACGCTGCACGAGGGCCTGCCCCGCACGCACCCGGTGTGGATGAGCCACGGCGACTCGGTGACCGCCGCCCCCGCGGGATTCACCGTCACCGCGTCGACCGACCGGGTCGCGGTCGCCGCGTTCGAGGACACCGACCGGCGTCTGGCCGGCGTGCAGTACCACCCCGAGGTCGGGCACTCGCCGCACGGCCAGGAGGTGCTGCGCCGGTTCCTGCACGACATCGCGGGCATCCGCCCGTCCTGGACGACGGCGTCGATCATCGACGAGACCGTCGAGGCGATCCGTGCCCAGGTCGGCGACGGCCGCGCGATCTGCGGGCTGTCCGGCGGGGTCGACTCCGCCGTCGCCGCCGCGCTCGTCCAGCGCGCCATCGGTGACCGGCTGACCTGCGTGTTCGTCGACCACGGGCTGATGCGGTCCGGGGAGCGCGAGCAGGTCGAGAAGGACTTCGTCGCCGCCACCGGCGCGACCCTGCACGTCGCCGAGGCCGCCGACCGGTTCCTCGAGGCGCTCGCCGGGGTCACCGAGCCCGAGCAGAAGCGCAAGATCATCGGCCGGGAGTTCATCCGGGTCTTCGAGACGGCCACGGCGGAGGTGGTCGCCGACCACCACGTCGGGTTCCTGGTCCAGGGGACGCTCTACCCCGACGTCGTCGAGTCCGGTGGCGGCGACGGCACCGCGGTGATCAAGAGCCACCACAACGTCGGCGGTCTGCCCGACGACATCGAGTTCGACCTGGTCGAGCCGCTGCGCGCGCTGTTCAAGGACGAGGTCCGGATGGTCGGTGCCGAGTTGGGGCTGCCCGAGGTCATCGTCGCCCGCCAGCCGTTCCCCGGCCCCGGCCTGGGCATCCGCATCATCGGCGAGGTCACCCGCGACCGGCTGGAGACGCTGCGGGCCGCGGACGCGATCGCCCGCGAGGAGCTGACCGCCGCCGGGCTGGACCGCGAGATCTGGCAGTGCCCGGTGGTGCTGCTGGCCGACGTCCGCAGCGTCGGTGTGCAGGGTGACGGCCGCACCTACGGCCACCCGATCGTCCTGCGCCCGGTGTCCAGCGAGGACGCGATGACCGCGGACTGGACCCGGCTGCCCTACGACGTCATCGAGCGGATCTCCACCCGGATCACCAATGAGGTGTCCGAGGTCAACCGGGTCGTCATCGACGTCACGAGCAAGCCCCCGGGCACCATCGAGTGGGAGTGACCGGGGCCTGACGTAACAGGGGCGGGGCCGATGTCTCGGCCCCGCCCCGGCCAGCCCGGGCCTCGCGGTGTCCGACCCCCGTCGGACACCGCTGCCACGCGGGCGGCGGCGGGTCCGGCGGTGCTCCCCAGCCCGCCGGTTCCCGTGATGACCCTTCAGTCGTCCGATGCGGCCCGGGAGTTACGCACACTCGCCATCAGGAATGCGATCCCTGCCACAACGGCGGTCCCGGCGAGCACCCAGCGCAGGTCGACGACCTCCCACGGGGCGATCCCGAGGACCCCGCACACCGCGACCAGCAGCGACAGGACCCCGGCGACGAGGGCGAACGGGTCGGCGCGACGGGCGAGCGAGCTATCCACGGGTGACCTCCACGGTTCCCAGCTCGGCCCGCAGGTCGAGCTCCAGCACCCGGCCACCGGGTCCGTCCGGGCCGGGGTCGTTCACGGTCAGGTCCACGTCCTGCCCGGTGCGGGTCTGCCCGTCGACGGTCAGGTCGCCGGTGCCCACCGAGCTGCGGACGAGCAGGTCGGCGTCGCGCGGGACGCGGATCTCCACCGCGCCCGCGCCGACCTCGGCCCGGGTGCGGACCGGTCCGGTCGCGCCGGGCGTCGCGGTGAGGTCGAGGCGGGTCAGGTCGAGCTGGACCGCACCGGTGCCGCGCCGGTACTCCGGGGCGAGCTGCGCGACGGTCGCGGGGGCCTCGACGGTCTCCCCGATGCCGCCGCGCACGGCCCAGCCGTCGGGGCCGACGGCGTCGTTGAGCGGGATGGTGGCCGCCGTGACGAGCGCGAGCAGCACCGCGAACGGCACCAGCCAGCGTCCGGCGCGCCGCAGCGCGCCGACGACCAGCCCGACCCCGACGACGGCGAGCGCGGCCCCGGGGACGGCCGAGGCCGGCACCGCACCCGGTGCGGCCAGGGCGAGCACCCCCACCATCCCGGCGACGACGAGCGACACGGCCAGCGTGATCGGTGTGAGCGTCGAGCGGGGCGCCGGGGGCGGACCCGGCTCCGGTCCCGGTTCGGGCAGGTCCCAGGCGAACGGTGCGGCGCCGAGCGGGTCCCAGGCCGGTGGCGTCACCTGCGCCACGGTGGGGGCGTGCGGGTCCGCGACCCACGGCACGACGGGTGTCGGCGACGCGGCGGCCTCCCGGGCCCCGGGCCGGTTCCCCCGGGTCACGTGCAGCGCGACGAGCAGCGCGACGGTGACGACGGCGGGGATGACGCGGTCGGCGGACAGCACCAGCGGGACGGCCAGCAGCGCGGCCAGGACCAGCAGCGTCACCGACAGCGCCGACGACGGTCCGCTGCGCGGCGGGACCGGGCTGCCGGGCGGGCCGGCGTCCGGCAGGACCGCGCAGCCCGCCAGGTAGAGCGGGATGCCGGGGCCCACGATCGCGGCGACGACGAACCCGACCCGGACCAGCGTCGGGTCGATCTCGTAGCGGCGCGCGATCGCGGCGGACACCCCGGCGAGCTTGCGGTCGTCGCGCGGACGCAGGGGCCGGGAGTCCCACATGTCGCGCATGGTGTTCCGGGCCGTCGACGACGCCGACGGTGGTCGGCCGCTCCCGGGCAGCTGCGTCTGGTTCATGGCGTCGAGCCTGCCGTCCGGGCGGGCCCCGGCGTCTCGGGGAGAACCCCGAGAGGACCCCGGTCCCGATCCCGAGGGGATCCGGCGCGGGTCGTGTGACGATGGGGTCGTGAACAGCTCGGACCCCTCGACCGGTACCGCACCGGGGGCAGCGGACGCGCCGACGCGGCCCACCGACGCTCCGTGGGCGGCCCCGTCGCCCGGTGCCGCGCTGCCCGGCGCCGCCGCACCCGGGGCGACCGTGTCCGGAGCT
>NZ_JAMXSG010000160.1:0-13085 GCF_024124365.1 Pseudonocardia sp. McavD-2-B | reverse complement strand
GCCGGCTACGGGCGCGCGGTGAGCCGGGCCAGCGCCGCGTCGAGGACGGCCGGCACGTCCGGCGCGGACAGCACGTCCACCGGGCGGGTGCCGGGTCCGGCGGGCACGGTCGCCCCGCGGGCGGGGCCGAACCCGGTGTCCACGGTCAGCGCCGTCGGCGTCGGCGTCAGCGACCCGGGTGCGACGCACTCCAGCAGCGCCGTCGCGTCGTGCAGGGCGACCGCGTCGCGGCCGTAGCGTTCCCGGTAGAACCGCATGTACGGGGCGATCATCGCGGCCAGCTCGGCGCCGACCGGGTCGGCGTCGCCCAGTGCGGCGACCCACTCCGGGCCCGCGGCACAGCCCAGCGTGGTCTCCAGGGGCACCAGCGCGACCGGCACGGAGCCCTCGCCGGGGTCCTGGGCCAGGACACGGTGGGCGGCCTCCGGGTCGGCGTGGACGTTGAACTCGGCGGCACCGGTGACGTTCCCGCCGCCGATCGCCCCGCCCATGACGACGACCCGCTCGATCCGCCCCACCAGATCCGGGCGGGCGGCCAGCAGGATCGCGGTGTCGGTGAGCGGGCCGATCGAGGCGATCGTGACCGGCTCGGTCGCCTCCTCGAGGACCCGCGCCATCAACGCGGCCCCGGACCCGGGCATCGGTGCGGCGGGGCCGGGCAGCGACGCAGCGCGCCCGCCGAGCCCGTCGGAGCCGTGCACGTGCCCGGCCCGCCGCTCGAGCCGGTGCACCAGCGGCCGCGCCGCGCCGACCCCCAGCGGGACGTCCGGGCGCCCGGCGAGGGCGAGCAGGCGACCCGCGTTGGGCAGGGTGGCGTCCAGTCCGACGTTGCCGAAGGTGGCGACGACGGCCCGGACGTCCACCTCGGGGCTGCGCAGGGCCAGCACGAGCGCGACGGCGTCGTCGACGCCGGGATCGGTCGAGATGATCAGGGGGCGGGGCACACCGGCGAGCCTACGACCGGCCCGCCGGGGTGATCACTCGCTGCGGGTGGGCTCGTCCTCGTTGTCCGCCTCGACCTCGCGGGCGGCCGCCCCGGTGGCCCCGGAGTCGTCGGTCGTCGCGTCGGGCCGCGGGTTGCCTGCCTTGTCCGTGTCGACGCGGGAGGTGCCGCCTCCTCCGGAGGTCAGCTCGTCGGTGCCGACGTCGGTGCCGTCGTCGGGCTGGCGGTGCTCGCTCACAAGCGGACCTCTCGGGTGGGGTACGGGTACTCGCCGGAGGTACCCGTCGCCGGTGGGGTGCACACGCCTAGTCTCTGCCGGGTGCGACGTCCGCCGATCCCCGACGCCGACCCGGAGCAGGCGAAGCTGTTCAGCCTCACCTCGCTGCGCTGGATCCTGCGCCACCGCGCGTACAGCCCCTGGTACCTGTGGCGGTACTGGCGGCTGGCGAAGCTGCGACTGCGGCACCCGCACGTCGTACTGCGCGGCATGGTGTTCCTCGGCAAGGACGTGACGATCGAGGCCCGACCCGGATTCGGGCGGCTCGAGATCGGCCGCTGGGTGCACATCGGCGACGGCACCGCCCTGCGCTGCCACGAGGGTTCGATGCGGATCGGCGACAAGGTCGTGTTCGGCCGGGACAACACCGTCAACTGCTACCTCGACGTCGAGATCGGCGCGACGACGCTCGTCGCCGACTGGGTCTACGTCACCGACTTCGACCACCGCACCTCCGACGTCCGGCGCCCGATCAAGGACCAGGGCATCGTGAAGTCGCCGGTCCGGATCGGCGAGGGCTGCTGGCTCGGGGTGAAGACCTCGGTGCTGCGCGGCACCCGGATCGGCCCGGGCAGCGTGCTCGGGGCGCACGCGGTCGCGCGGGGGGACATCCCCGCGGAGTCGATCGCCGTCGGGACCCCGGCCCGGGTGGTGCGCGACCGGCGGGCCGACTACGAGGCCGCCGCCGCCGAGCGCGCCGCGGTCGCGGACATGGCACGCAAGGCCGACCGGGCCCTGCAGGCCCGGCTCGACCGGGCCTGAGCCGCGCCGCGGGCTCAGGCGCTGAACAGGTTCCCGGTGGGGATCTTCGGACGGGGGAGCTCCCGCGGCCCGGCAGCGGTGGCGCCGGCGTAGATGCGGGCGGTGTGCCCGGCGATGACCGGCCAGGCGAAGTCGGTGCGCAGCCGGGCCCGGGCCGCGCGGGCCCGGCGGCGGGCGGCGGACGGGTCGGCCAGCGCCCGGTCGACGGCGTCGGCGATCCCGGGGACGTCGCCGGGGGCGAACCCGAGGCCGGTCTCGCCGTCGCGGACCAGCTCGCCGAGCCCGCCCGCGGTCGAGGCGACGAGAGTCGCTCCCACCGCGGCGGCCTCCAGCGCGACGATTCCGAACGGCTCGTAGCGGCTCGGCAGGACGACCGCGTCCGCGCCGCGCAGCAGGGCGGTCAGCTCGCCGTCGGGCAGGTGGCCGAGGAAGGTCACCGAGCGCGTCACCCGGTGCTGCGCCGCGCGCTCGGCCAGCATCTCCTGCTGCGTCCCGCTCCCGGCGACGAGCAGCCGGGTCCCGCGGTGCCGCCGCCGGATCCGGGGCAGTGCCGCGATCAGGTCCTGGACGCCCTTCTCGTACTCCAGACGTCCGAAGTAGACGATCCTCGGCCCGTCGCCGGCGTGCGCGGGAGCGGCGGCGCGGGACCGCCAGCGACGCGGGTCGATGCCGTTGTGCACCACATGGACGGCGGCCGGGTCGAGGTCGTGCAGTGCCGACACCTCGGTGCGCATCGCGCCGGAGCAGGTGATGACCTCGTCCGCGCGCTGCGCGAGCCACCACTCGGTGGAGTGCACCTGCCGGTTCAGCGGCCCCGGCAGCCAGCCGGAGTGCCGGCCCGCCTCGGTGGCGTGCACGGTCGCGACCAGCGGGACCCCGAGGACGTCGGCGAGCGCGATCGACGGGTGCGCGACGAGCCAGTCGTGGGCGTGCACGACGTCCGGCCGCCAGCCCGGCAGCAACGCGGTCAGTGCGTGGCGCAGCATCGCGTGCCCCATAGCGAGCGTCCACGCGACCAGGTCGGTGCCGAACTCCAGCTCCGGCGGGTCCTCGGCCACCCGCAGCACCCGCACCCCGTCGACGGTCTCGGTGCGGGTCGGGTGGGTCTCGGCGTCGGTGCCGGTGGGGGCCCGGGACAGCACGACGACCTCGTGCCCGGCCGCGACGAGCTCGCGGGACAGCGCGTGCACGTGCCGGCCCAGCCCGCCGACGACGACCGGCGGGAACTCCCAGCTGACCATCAGCACCCGCATCGCTAGATCCTGACAAACACCGGACCGGCGGTAACCCCCGGGGCGCCGTCCGCGCACCGGGTGAGCG
The DNA here is from genome assembly GCF_024124365.1 of Pseudonocardia sp. McavD-2-B. Taxonomy (NCBI): domain Bacteria; kingdom Bacillati; phylum Actinomycetota; class Actinomycetes; order Pseudonocardiales; family Pseudonocardiaceae; genus Pseudonocardia; species Pseudonocardia sp. McavD-2-B. The sequence goes on along the minus strand of NZ_JAMXSG010000160.1, from coordinate 9,783 downwards.
AGTTCGTGGTCAGACCCGTCCCAGGTCCCGGGCGTCCACGTGCCCGAAGGTCGGCAGCGGCGTGTCCGCCCACGCCGCGACCCGGCGCTGTGCGGCCCGCCGTCGCCCGGCGCGCAGCAGCCCGGACAGCTCCGCCACCCGTCCGGCGTGCAGGTCGGCGCGGGAGCGGGCGTACCCGGCTGCGGAGTCCTTGCTGACCATGAACGCCCAGTCGCTGGACAGGGCGTGCAGCGCCTGGTCGGCGAGCAGGTCGGCCAGCGGGTCCCGGAGGGGGCCGGGCAGCGGGGCGGCGAGCAGGTCGGACTGGACCGCGGCGTTCCGCGCGACCAGGTCGGCGACCTGCGGCCCGGCCCAGACCCGCCAGTCCTTGCCCGAGCCCCAGGACGACTCCCGCAGGTCGACCGGGTCGCCGACCAGACCGTCGTCGACGGCGTCGCCGAGGGTGCGCACGGCGACCCCGGCCTCGGGCAACCTGCGGAGCACGGCGGCCAGCCAGGCAGGTCCCTCGTGCCACCAGTGCCCGAACAGCTCGGTGTCGAACGCGGCGACGGTCAGCGCCGGGCGGCCGTGCTCGGCGCGCAGCGCGGTCAGCCGTGCGACGACGGTGTCGACGAAGTCGTCGGCGTCGCGGGAGACGGCGCGGGCGGCGAGCGCGGGGGTGTAGGGCTTCTTCCGCTCGGTCGGTACCCGCCGTCCGGTGACCCGCGCCGGTTTGAGGCCGGACTCGTGGTCCCAGGTGTGGAAGTCGCGGTACTCGGCCGAACCGGGGTAGCCCTTGCGGGGCGACCACACCCGGTAGGTGATCTCCAGGTCGCGGCCGACGCACACGACGTCGGAGGTCCCGACCGGCCTGGCGAACGCGGTGTCGCCGCGCAGCGCGGGGCCGTCGACGAGGAAGCGGCGCACCCCGGCGGCGGCGTAGCCGTCCTCCATCCCGGGTGCGAAGCCGCACTCGGGCGCCCAGATCCCGGCCGGCCGGGCGCCCAGGCGCAGGGCGTGGTCGTCGAGCCCGGCGCGCAGCGAGAACGCCCGCACCCGCGGGTCGAGCAGCGGCTGGAACGGGTGCGCCGCCGGCCCGCCCAGCAGCTCGACGGCGCCGGAATCGCGCAGACCGCGCAGGGCGGGCGACCCGCCGTGGCGCCAGTGCCGCTCGAACTCGGCCGTCGCCGCCGTCGACAGTCGGTGCTCGTGCGCGGCCAGGTCCGGCAGCCGGCCCGCCGCCGAGTGTGCGCGCAGCGTCCACCCGCCGAGCCAGTCGTGCACCCCGCGCAGGCAGTGCGGGTCGTCGAGCTGCGCGGCCAGCACCGGCGTCACCCCGAGGGTGGCCAGCCCGGTGCGGCCCTCCTCGGCCAGCTCCCGCAGCATCGCGACGACGGGCAGATAGGAGTGCGCCCAGGACTGGTAGAGCCACTCCTCGCCGACCGGCCACCGGCCGTGCCGGGCCAGCAGCGGCAGGTGCGAGTGCAGGACGAGGCAGAACGTCCCGACGGGCGCGCCGCTCACGGCCGGGTCGCCGTGACCAGCAGGTCGAGCGAGGCGTCGAGGTCGGTGTCGTCGCCGGTGCGCAGCACGAAGTGCGAGCACCGCACCCCGGCGACGTCGACGGCCAGCGCGTGCGGCCACGGCTCCCCGGACAACGCCAGCCGGGTCTGCGCCTCGATGAGACCACCGTGGCGGGCGTCGAGCTCGCGCAGCCGCGGACCGTGGTGCAGCCCCTGCACGACGACACGGCCGAACCCGGCGTCGTCGACCAGGCCGGCCAGTTCGCGCGGGTCGAGCTCGCGGGTGTGGAACGGGTTGAGCGGGGTGTCACGACCGGGGGAGAAGGTGATCCGGTTCGGCGTCGACACCATGAGCCGCCCGCCGGGACGCAGCACCCGCCTGCACTCGCGCAGGAACCGCTCCTGCTCCCACAGGTGTTCGATGACCTGCAACGACACGACGACGTCGACGCTCCCGTCGGGCACCGGCAGCGCCACGAGGTTGGCCCGGGCCACGCTCACCCGCGGGTAGCGGGCACGGACGTGGGCCACGGTCGTCGCGTCGTAGTCCAGCGCCAGCACCGAGCGGGCGGCCCCGGCGAGCAGGTCGGCGCCGTAGCCCTCGCCGCAGCCGGCCTCCAGCACGGCCACGCCCGAGCAGTCGGCGGCGATGGCCGCGTAGACCACCTCGTGGCGGCGGAACCAGTAGTTCTCGTGGCTGACGCCCGGGACGGTGCGCTCTCCGGTGAGGGGCAGGCTGCTGGTCACCCACCGACTTCACCACGCCCGTCGGAGGGAGTTCGCACCGGTCCCCTCGCGTGCGCTACCGCTCGTCGACGCGGAGCAACGCAGTGTCACCACGGACGTCTGATGACGTGGAGCCCGACCGACATCCCGCCAGGCACGACGGAGGGGGACACATGAACGACATCGCGACCGACGAGGACACGGTGACGCTGACCATCACCGGCCGTAGCGGATCCTGGCTGGTGTCGGGTGTGCTCGGCCGGGAACCGCTGCCGCTCAAGGGGCTGGACGACGGCGCACTCGCCGAGATGCTGTGGGCGATGCTGCCGGTGGCACCGTCGTCAGCGCACGGGCCCGCGCACCCGGCCCCTGCGCCCGGCCGCCGTCACGCGGGCTGAGCCGCAGTCCGGTCGCGCACGTCCGTTTCGCGGTCGGCGCACGGTTCGTGCCGGTCGGCGTGCGGTCGGCCCCCGGACGGGTATCACCTGCCCACCGACGGGTATCCGCCGTACCCCGGGCCCGTGCGGGCCAGGGGTGACGCCGACGGCGTCGTGCCGAGAGGAGCCCAGGATGAACGACCCGGTGGACGAGAACGAGACGCTGTCGCTCACCATCACCGGGCGGTCCGGGTCCTGGGTGGTGTCGGGTGTGCTCGGCGACGAGCCGGTCGAGCCGCGCGCGATGGACGACGAGGCACTCGGCGAGGTGCTGTCGATGGTCGTGCCCGAGGAGGACCGCGTCCCCGCCGAGCCCCCGCCCGGCCGCCGCGTGAGCTGAGCAGAGGCGTCGGACTACAGCCGTCCCCGCAGCAGCGACGCCGCCAGCAGCGCCACCTCGACCTGCAGCCGGTCCTCCCCGACCGGGCGCCCGAGCAGTTCCTCGGCCTTGCGCACCCGGTAGTGCACCGTGTTCTTGTGCAGGTGCAGCCGGGCCGCGGCCTGGATGTAGCTCCCCCCGGCGGCCAGGAACACCCGCAGCGTCTCGCGCAGCTGGTCGGTGCCGGGCTCGTCGGCGGTCAGTCCGGACAGGGTCCGGGCGACCCAGCGGCGCAGGTCCTCGGACCGGTCGGTGAGCAGCGCGGCGACGGCGACGTCGTCGAACCGGACGACCGCGGGCCGGTCCTCGGCGGTCTCGGCCACCGCACGGGCCCGCTGCGCCTCGGCGAGCGAGCCGCGGAACCCGTCGATCCCGGCGGCCGACCCGCCGACGGCGATCCGCACCCCGGCCGGGAGCCGGTCGCGGAGCAGGCCGACGTCCAGCCGCACCTCGTCGGGCCCGGACAGCCACGCCCACAGTGTGCGGCTGTCCGCGAGCACCGTCAGCGGGGTCCGCCCGCACGCCTCGTAGAGCAGCCGGGCCCCGGCCTGCAGCGCGTGCCCGTCGGCGGGGCCGTCGCCGGACGCGGGGGCCCACACCAGCGCCGCGGTGTGCCGGCCGGTCACCGGGATCCCCAGCAGCTCCGAGGCGGCCGCGTCGGTCAGCGGGTCGGTGTCGAGCACCATCCGGACCCGGGTCGCGAGCCCTGCTCCGGACCGGGTGCTCCACCGCCGTCGCTCGGCTTCGTAGATGTCGATGAGTCCGGCGATGACCTCGTCGATGTAGCGGTTCGTGCGCTCGCTCAGCACCGACACCGCGTCGAGCACGTCCGGGTCCCCGTGGTGCGGCCCGGCCCGCAGCGCGTCCAGCGCCCACTGCGCGAACATCTGCTCGCCGAGCCGGTAGGCCCGCAGCAGCGCCTCCAGCGACAGGTCGTGCTGGGCGAAGCGGCGGGCGTACTCGGCGGCCGCGGGCGGCACCGTGATGCGGTCCATCGGGATCGAGTGGACGAGCATGTCCATGATCGCGACGAGGTTCGCCGAGGTGCTCGCGACCATCAGACTGCGCAGCGTCTCGTCGTGCCGGAACTCGGGGATGACCTCGACGAACCAGTCGGTCATCGCGGTCGTCAGCTCGGGCAGCCGGGCCTCGACGTCGCGGGCGACGGCCGCCACGACCTCGTCGACGTGGGCGGACACCCGCGCGACGCTAGCGGGTCGGCCGGGCCCCGGACCGGCGGGTACGTCCCGGTTGTGTCCCCGGCACAACGGGCCGCCCGCGATTCGTGATCGCCGTACATGGCGTCGGTCACACCCGGGGACCTACGTTTCCCCGACACCGATCCCGACGGCGGCCGGCGCGCCAGCGCACCGCCCGGCCCCCGTACCCGGCACCCACCGACCTCCCGCGGACCCGCACGGTCCGGCGGGGGAGCCGTCCTGCCCGGACACCGCCCGCGGACGGCCACCGAACCTTCCACCGGAGAGGACCGCACGATGGGGTTCAAGACGGGGGACTTCCCCCCGGTCGATCTCGACACCTTCCTCGACAGGCCGTTGTTCGAGCGGACCAAGGCGCTCGCCCTGCACTGGACGCAGTACGGCTTCGGGTCGCCGAAGATGATCCCGGCGACCTACGTCGTGAAGCTGCTCGTCCTCTACTGCGTCATCGGGACCGCGCTGATCACCTGGACCTCCGGCGTCGGCCCGTTCTGGGACGTGTCGGGCTGGTGGGACCAGCCGGTCGTCTACCAGAAGCTGGTGCTCTGGACGGTGCTGCTGGAGGTCGTCGGCGTCGCCGGGTCCTGGGGGCCGATCGCGGGCAAGTTCAGGCCGATGACCGGCGGCATCCTGTTCTGGGCCCGCCCCGGCACCATCCGGCTCCGCCCGTGGAAGGCCGTCCCCGGTACCGACGGCGACACCCGCACCCTGCTCGACGTCGTGCTCTACCTGGGCCTCGTCGCCTCGCTGCTGACCGCGGTGGTGCTGCCCGGCGTGCCGAGCGCGTCGCTGTCGGCGGTGCTGCCCGACAACACCTCCGGGCTGGTCGCGCCCTGGCTGATGATCGCGCCGATCGTGCTGCTGGTCCTGTGCGGCCTGCGCGACAAGACGATCTTCCTGGCCGCCCGCGGCGAGCAGTACCTGCCCGCGATGGTGTTCTTCGGGACGCTGCCCTTCGTCGACATGATCGTCGCGGCGAAGCTGCTGATCTGCATGGTGTGGATCGGTGCGGGCGTGTCGAAGTTCGGCAGGCACTTCACCAACGTCATCCCGCCGATGGTGTCCAACAGCCCCTGCATCCCCTCGAAGTGGATCAAGCGGGCGCACTACCGGGACGCCTCGGGCGACCTGCGGCCGTCGCGGCTCGCGACGTTCATGGCCCACGTCGGCGGCACGACGGTGGAGATCATCACCCCGCTGGTGCTGCTGTTCTCGACCGACCACCGGCTGACCCTGGCCGGTGTGGTGCTCATGGTGGTGTTCCACCTGTTCATCACCTCGACGTTCCCGCTCGCGGTGCCGCTGGAGTGGAACATCCTGTTCGGCTACCTGGCGGTCTTCCTGTTCCTCGGCTTCCCCAACGGCGACGGCTTCGGCATCGGCGACATGTCCTCCCCGGTGCTGACCGTCGCGATCGTGGCCTGCCTGGCGTTCTTCCCGGTGCTGGGCAACCTGCGACCCGACCTGGTGTCGTTCCTGCCGTCGATGCGCCAGTACGCCGGCAACTGGGCGTCGGCGCTGTGGACCTTCACCCCCGGGGCGGAGGAGAAGCTGAACCGGCTGCCGCACCGGCCCACCACCAACCAGGTCGACCAGCTGCAGGCACTGGGCTACCCGCCGGCGGTCGCCGAGGTCACCATGCAGCAGACGATCGCCTGGCGGTCGATGCACTCCCAGGGGCGCGGCCTGTTCTCGGTGCTGGCCGCCCGGCTCGACGACCTGGACTCCCGCACCGTCCGCGAGGCCGAGTTCGGCTGCAACTCCGTCATCGGGTTCAACTTCGGCGACGGCCACCTGCACGACGCCCAGCTCATCGCCGCCCTGCAGAAGCGGATCGGGTTCGCGCCCGGCGAGTTCGTCGTCTGCTGGGTGGAGTCCCAGGCCATCCACTCGTCGGTGCAGCACTACCAGCTGATCGACGCCGCCCTCGGCGTGGTCGAGCGCGGGTACTGGAAGGTCGCCGACGCCGTCGCCGAGCAGCCGTGGCTGCCGAACGGGCCGATCCCGCTGACCGTCACCTGGCGCGCCCCGCAGCGGGCGACGGCCGGCGACGGCGTCGAGGCCCCGGCCCCCTGAGACCCGCGGGACGGGCGGAGACACCGCAGCCCGCTCGTCCCGCCGGACCGACACCGCACGACGAGAGGGACACGACATGGGAGACGCACTGGACGGCCGCGTCGCGCTCGTCACCGGCGCGGGCAAGGGCCTCGGCCGGGCGATCGCCCGGCGCTTCGCCGAGGAGGGGGCGACCGTCGTCGTCTCCGACATCGACGGCGACGCCGCACGGCGCACGGCGCAGGAGATCCCGGACGCCACGCACCTGTCCTGCGACGTCCGCGACGAGGAGCAGGTCCAGGAGCTCGTCGCGCACACCGTCGAACGGCACGGCGGGCTGCACGTCCTCGTCCCCAACGCCGGGGTCGGGCGCCCGCAGCCGCTGCTGGAGATGAGTCTCGCCGACTGGCGGGAGGTCACCTCGGTCAACCTCGACGGTGTCTTCCTGTCGATCCGCTACGCCGCGCCCGCGATCATCGCCTCCGGTGGCGGCACGATCGTCACGCTCGCCTCGGTCACGGCGACGGCGGGCTCCCCGCTGATCGGGCACTACGCCGCGGCCAAGGCCGGCGTGGTCAACCTGACCAGGACCGCGGCGACCGAGCTGCGGCCGTACGGTGTGCGGGTCAACGCGTTGCTGCCGGGCTTCGTCGACACCGACCTGGTGACGTCGGCCCGGCCCGGCTTCGAGGCCGCGCTCGGTCTGCCCGCCGGTGGCTTCGACGGGCTGATCGAGCAGAAGCAGGGCGGTTACGGCACCCCCGACGACGTCGCGGAGGCCGCGCTCTTCTTCGCGAGCGACCGGTCCCGCTTCTGCACCGGCAGCGGGCTCGTCCTCGACGGCGGCCTCGACGCGTCGCTGCTCTGACCCGGTACCCCAGGAGGACGCCATGACCACCGCGACCGTCGTCGGATCCGGGCCGAACGGGCTCGTGGCCGCGGCCCTGCTGGCCCGCGCCGGGGTGGCGGTGACCGTGCTGGAGGCCGCCGACGAGATCGGTGGCGGCACCCGCACGGTGGAGGCGATCGTCCCGGGGCTGCTGGTCGACCACTGCTCGGCGGTGCACCCGATGGCCGTCGGCTCGCCGGTGCTCGAGGAGCTGGGCCTGGACCGGTACGGGCTGCGGTGGCGGCTGCCGGAGGTCGACTGCGCCCACCCCCTCGACGGCGGCGACGCCGGCGTCCTGGTCCGCTCGGTCGCCGGCACCGCGGCCGGCCTCGGGGCCGACGGCGCGCTGTGGCGTGCGCTGTTCACCGGACCGGTGCGCGACTACGACACCTTCTCCCCGGACTTCCTCGGCCCGCTGGTGCGGATCCCGCGCCACCCGCTCCTGCTGGCCCGGTTCGGTGCCCCCACCGTGCTCCCGGCGGAGGTGCTGGCCAGGGCGTTCCGCACCGAGCGCGGGCGGGCGCTGTTCCTGGGGTCGGCGTCGCACGCGTTCCGGCCGCTGAACCGGCCGCTGTCCTCGGCGATCGGGCTCGGCCTGTTCACCGCCGGGCACCGGCACGGCTGGGGCGTCGCCGAGGGCGGGTCGCGGGCGATCTCCGACGCGCTCGCCGCGGTGCTCGCCGAGCACGGGGCGAAGGTCGAGACCGGGGTGCACGTGCGGACGGCGGACGAGCTGCCGCCGTCGGACGTCGTGGTGTGGGACGTCGGCCCGGACCGGCTGCCCGCCCTGCTGGGGGACCGGCTGCCGGCCCGGGTCGCGCGGGCCTACCGGCGCTTCCGTCACGGCCCGGCCGCGTTCAAGGTCGACTACGCGGTGGCGGGCGGCGTGCCCTGGACGCATCCCGACGCGCGACGGGCCGGGACGCTGCACGTCGTCGGGTCGGCGGCGGAGAACGCACTCGTCGAGCGCGAGGTGCACGCGGGCCGGATGCCGGAGCGGCCGTTCGTCCTGGTCGGGCAGCAGTACCTGGCCGACCCGTCCCGGTCGGCGGGCGACGTCCACCCCGTGTGGGCCTACGCGCACGTCCCCCGCGGGTACACCGGCGACGCCACCGAGGCGGTCACCGCGCAGATCGAACGGTTCGCGCCCGGGTTCCGGGAGCGGGTCGTGGGCACGATGGTCACCGACCCGGCCGCGTTCGCGGGCAACCCGAACTTCGTCGGCGGGAACATCCTGACCGGGTCCAAGGACCTGCGGCAGCTGCTGCTCGGGCCGCGCACGACGCTGCAGCCCTACGACACGGGGGCGCCGGGCCACTTCCTCTGCTCGGCCGCGACGCCACCCGGCCCGGGTGCGCACGGGATGTGCGGCGCGCACGCCGCGCGTCGCGCGCTCGCCCACCTGGGCCGCTGAGGGCGGCTCAGACGGGTTCGGGCTCCCCGCTGACGGCCACCACCCCGCCGATGTCCTGGCGCAGCCACGCCAGCAGCGTCGCGTCGTCCAGGGTCAGCGGGACCTCCGGCCCGCCCCACCCCAGACGTGTGGTCGGCCGGTGGACCAGCGCGTCCTCCAGCATCGCGGCCAGACCGTCGGTGGCCCGGACGGTGCGACCGCCGTGCTCGACGGTCCGGCTGCCCGGTACGTCCTCGTCGGCGTGCGGCCCCGTGCTGAGCACGTAGCCGGTCCCCAGACGGTCGTCGAACCCCGTCACCTGCACGACGGCTCCCTCCTGCCGAGTGCGCGAGGTGCCGACGGTAGCGAAACCGGACCCCCGATCAGGGGTTGCGGCGTGTGACCTCGTGCGCGCACCAGGTGAGGAGGGCCGCGCGTGAGTACGGTCACGACCTGCCCCGGTTTGCCGGGACGCTACTCGCTGGTAACAATGAACGTCACAGTGGCACGGCGTGCCGTTACGGCACGAGCAATGGCAGAGTCACCGGCTACGACGGGCGAGACGCCGCGGCCCACCCCCGCTCCGACCGAGAGCGCGCGGCGCAGCACCGTCACGGTGACGCGAGACGATCCGGACCCGGGACGACCGGGACCGGAACGCGACGAAGGACGACGCGGTGTGCGCGTGGGCGCAGGCCGCCGCGGCAGGAGGTCGAAGAGGTCCTATGAAGATCGTGACCCTGGTGAAGCAGGTGGCCGACACCTACTCGGAGCGGAAGCTGTCCGACTCCGACCACACCCTCGACCGTGAGGGTGCCGAGGCGGTGATCGACGAGATCAACGAGCGCGCGGTGGAGCAGGCTCTGCTGCTGAAGGAGGCGCACGACGGCTCCGAGGTCGTCGTCGTGTGCATGGGCCCGGACCGGGCCACCGACGCGATCCGCAAGGCCCTGTCGATGGGCGCGGACTCCGCGGTGCACCTGTCGGACGAGGCCGTCCACGGCTCGTGCGCGGTGCAGACCGCGAAGGCGCTGACGAAGCTGATCGGCACCGTGGACGGCTGGGACATGGTCATCGCGGGCAACTCGGCGTCCGACGGCCAGATCGGCGCGGTCCCGGCGATGATCGCCGAGCTGCTCGGTGTGCCGTCGCTGACCCACGCCAACGAGCTCTCGGTCGAGG